>JAGYNC010000086.1 GCA_018400135.1 Victivallaceae bacterium | reverse complement strand
GCTTCACAGAACACAAGGCTCTGTAGTATTGACCCCGCTCCAAAGGAAAGAGTGAGGCATTACCAAAAAAAAATCCGTTTTTTTTGGTTTACGCTTTTGACTACCGGATTAAGCAGGCTAATGTTAATGGCAATTGATTACATAACAACCAGTTTCGAACACTCACGATATTAATTTTCAAAGAAAAGGGAAAGAGCAAAATGACTAAACGCGATATTGTCGTAGGGATTTCCAAGGAAACAGGTATAATTCAGAGCGATGTTGCCATGGCAGTGCAAAAAACTCTCGACTACATTGCCGACGCGCTTGCTTGTGGCGAGACTATTGAATTAAGAAATTTCGGGGTTTTCGAAATAAAGGTCCGCAAAAGTCGCAAGGGTCGCAACCCCAACAAGCCACAAGATGAAGTGATTATCCCCGAACGCGCAGTAGTAAAGTTCAGGGCCGGCAAAGAGCTTAGGGACAACGTTGAAAAACTTGATACGAAAGCACTCTAATTTCTCATGATGATTCACCGTGGAGTCTAAGAATATTGCGCCTGGCGTATTGTGCCCGGCGCTTTTTTGTTTCACCGTTTCCCTTGCATTGATAAGCACAGAAACCAACAACTCTCTCCGCATGTAAGGATAGGAATTCATGGCAAAATTTTCACCGCCGCCGGGAACAGCAGATATTTTTCCCGAAGAGACGCCGCGCTGGCGTTATCTTGAAAATGCAGCACGCCAAATTTTTACCTTATACGGCTACGGCGAATTACGCACTCCGATATTCGAGTACACAGAAGTATTTCAACGCGGCATTGGAACGGAAACGGAAGTTGTTCGCAAAGAAATGTATACTTTTGAGGATCGTGGTGGCAGAAGCCTGACACTACGGCCCGAAGGCACAGCCGGTGTCATGAGGGCATTATTGAATACCGACGTTATGAACGGCAACGAAAAACGAGTTTTTTATATCGGGCCGATGTTTCGTGGCGAACGTCCGGCTGCCGGACGTCGCCGCCAATTTCATCAAATCGGAGTGGAAAATGTTGGTCGCACAGCTCCGGGATTGGATGTAGAAAACATCGTGATGCAGATGCATTTCCTTGAGGAACTTGGTATCAGCGGCACAAAATTACTGATTAACACCCGGGGTCTAATATCTGACCGCGCCCCGGCAGAGGCGGTTTTGCGAGAATATTTCGGCCGTTATGTCGAAGATATGTGCGATGATTGCCGTCAGCGGCTTGAAGCCAACATCTGGCGTATTCTCGACTGCAAGAATGCGGCGTGTCGCGAAATTATTCTTAACGCCCCGGATTACAGTAAAGCCTTTAGTCGTGAAAGCCTGACATATTTTGATGAAGTACGCACTCTTCTGGGGCAGTGCAATATTGATTTTCAAGTTGATAAACAACTAGTCAGAGGACTGGACTACTATGTTCATACCGTCTGGGAAGTTATTCATCCCGGATTAGGGGCCCAAAATTCACTTGCTGGCGGCGGCCGTTACGAGCTCTATCTACCTGAAACCGGAAAACCGGTCAACGGCGTTGGTTTTGCCGTCGGCATGGAACGCCTGCTATTGGCTCAGGAAGCCTTGCAAATCTCTACTCTGATGCCAGCGGTTGCTCCGGTTTATCTGATTAGCCTGGGTGATAAAGCGCGCGGATTCAATCTTCAGCTTGCCTGCCGTCTACGTCGAGCTGGAATCGCGACGTTGGTTGAAGTTGAAAACAAAAGTGTTAAAGCGCAAATGCGCGCCGCAAACCGGGCAGAAGCAGAGTTTTCTGTAATATGCGGTGATGCCGAAATGGAGCAAGGAATTGTGGTATGCAAGTGTATGGCAACCGGAAACCAGCTTGAACTATCAGCTGATGAGCTCCCGGATTATTTGATCCAAAAAAAGTCTCAAGTCCGTACGACGAACGGCGATTAAGATGCTAACGTATTCTTGCCGTACATATCGAGGGGCAACAACACAAGAATAGGGCGCTATCGTTGTCAACTTGTACCTGGATCGTGAGAAATGGTTACGGATTCAGGTGTTGTAACAAACACATTTATAATAATCGACACAAAGCGCCTAAACAATAACAATAATAATTAACAGACAAGAAGATATGCTTAAAAAAAACAAATTGATTTTTCTCGGCGCTCCAGGTGCCGGCAAGGGCACCTTTGCCGGATTGCTAAAGGAAGAATATCCCATAGCACATATTTCCACTGGCGATATCCTGCGCGGTGAAATTGAGCAAGGTTCCAAATTAGGAAGTGAAGCGGTCGGGCTGATGGAAAAAGGACAACTCGTCCCCGATGAAATCGTTGCTGACATGGTAAAAAAACGACTTGCTTGCAGTGACTGTCTCCTCGGTTTTATTCTTGACGGATTCCCGCGTAACGTCAATCAGGCGAAATTACTTGAACACGCTATACACGAAATTGACAGCAGGCTGGACGCCGTAATCTATTTTAAAGTTCCTGATGACCTGATACTCCAGAGATTGACCGCCCGCATCTCCTGCAAGAACTGCGGCAGTATCTACAGTAAATTGTTTTCCCCGCCTCAGCAAGAAAACATCTGTGACAAATGTGGCAGCGAACTGATTCAACGCCCCGACGACTCGCCGGACACCGCAAAACAACGGCTAAAGGTATTCTACGAAAACACCAAACCACTTATTGATTTTTATGCCGAACAAGGACTACTTATCACCATTTTGGAAACTGATAAACTTACAGCTTTTGCGTTGCTGAAAAAGGAGCTTAAGTAACATGTTCGGCAAGGACTATGTAATCCATTCCTCCGAAGAATTAAAGTCCATTCGACGCGCCGCTCAGGCAGCCGCAGTTGTACGCGATCGCCTGCCCAAAATGGTGCAACCCGGAATGACCACACTGGCTGTTAATGAGTTAGCGGGACGCATTATTGCTGAACTTGGTGGCCAATGTGCTTTCCTGGGCTATCACGGATTCCCCGCCAATATTTGTGTTTCAGTAAATGACGAGGTGGTACACGGCATCGGAAGCGTCAATCGAATTCTGGACGAAAACGACATTGTCAGCGTTGATATCGGCGTGACGCTAGACGGTGGAATTGGTGATACGGCAACTACATTTACCTTGAACGAACAATGTTCCGGAGAAATTTCACACCTGTTGAAATACACTCACAAAGCGTTGCTTAAAGGTATTGAACAAGCCGTTGTCGGAAACCACGTTCGTGATATTAGCGCGGCAATCGAAAAGGTTGCACGCAAAGCCGGACTCGGTATCGTTCGGGAATACGTCGGACACGGCTGTGGCATCAAGCTCCATGAGCCGCCCGAAGTTCCCAACTTTGTCTGTGCCCACCGCGGTCCGAAACTACGGCCCGGGATGGTACTCGCGATTGAACCAATGCTAAGTCTCGGAAACGGCAGAGTATTGACCGAAAAAGATCACTGGACCGTCAGAACTATTGATGGTAGCTGGTCTGCCCATTTTGAACACATGGTATTGATAACAGAAAAAAAACCGGAGATTTTAACGTGGCCAAAGATGATGTAATTAAAGTTGAAGGCGAAGTTAAGGAACTTCTACCAAATACAATGTTCAAGGTTGCTCTTGAAAACGGACATTGTGTGACCGCTCATATCAGCGGAAAAATGCGTTTGAACTTCATTCGTATTCTTCCCGGAGATACGGTCGTGATGGAAATGTCGCCCTACGATCTGGCAAAGGCCAGAATCGTTTTCAGAAAAAAATAAACGCCTGAACTCGAAGCGTAATCATGAACTTTGATGCATTCCTGTTATAGGATAGTTAATTTTTCTGCCGATATAGCTAAAAAATTCCAACATAAAGAAGTTCAGGGTTAAGAATGGGGACAGAAATTGAGCGTAAATTCATGGTAATTGGTGATTCCTGGTGCCGCCAGGTAACGCGTAAAGTTGAAATTATTCAAGGCTATATCGCGCGTGGCTCCAATTGCACAGTGCGCATCCGCATTGCCGGGGAAACCGCCAGAATTACCGTCAAAGGGAAATCAACACATTTTACCCGTGCCGAATACGAATATCCAATTCCTGTCGAAGATGCCCGGCAAATGCTGGACACTTTTGCCCCGGACAGGCGGATTTACAAAACGAGAAATTTTCTGATTGTTGATGGCGCGGAATGGGTTGTTGATGAATTTCATGACACCAATCACGGGCTGATTATGGCAGAAATTGAATTGTCGGCAGAGGACACACCGATCAGCATACCGGCCTGGCTTGGACAGGAAGTCTCAACCGATCAAAGATTCGGCAATGCTTATCTGGTAGAGCACCCCTATTCGGGATGGTAGTATTTTATTGATAAGAGAGCCTGTTGTCAAGCGATTTTTCTTATATTAAACGCAACATCCAACTCGTGCAATACAACATCCCAAGCTGAACCTTCGGGATAATCATACATTTTCTGTAAATCTCCTTCGTCCATAAAGGTGTTTGGCAAGCTGAGCCACTGAATAAATTTTCCCAATTCTTCTTCTGTTGGTTGATATTCGAGTTGTTGTGCCTTTTCTTTCAATTCAACCATAACCGGTTCCTGGCTTTTCTTTAAGAGTTCCTTTACCGTTGTCTTCCATGCGTTTGCAAAGGCCGACAAAATCAAGAATTTGAAAACTAACCCCAAACAAAATGCGCTTAGCCAGGCCATTGCTCATTAACGTTTTTACCAGGGCAACGGCGGCGGTACGTGTTTTACCGAAACCGGTTGGTAATGCCTCACTCTTTCCTTTGGGACGGGGTCAATACTACACAGCCTTGTGTTCTGTGAAGCTGAAATTTTCGGGTTGGACAAGTTAAATTTTCGCAATCCAAACGAAATTTTAAGCTTTACAGAGCACTAATCTTTCCTCCTCGGGTGTCGTAGCCTCGCCCCCACCCAAAGAGTGAGTGATTGCTTAGTAACCCATTGGGTAAAATAGAATAATTCAAGACAATTTACCCTGCGGGTAAATTCAGGAGTTAATCAGCATTTCTCTGAATTGGCAGAACAGATACGCCGGATCATAGGGGCCCGGCCCGGCTTCCGGGTGATATTGCAGTGCGAACATCGGTTCAGTGCGATGCTTGATTCCCTCAATAGTCTGGTCGTTCAAATTGATATGAGAAACTTCCAGACAATCCGGTATCGCATCTTCGGCAAGCGAAAAATTATGATTCTGAGTGGTTATTTCAACCCTGCCGGTGGCAAGGTTTTTGACCGGATGATTACAGCCGTGATGACCAAATTTAAGGCGTATACATTTGGCACCGCAGGCGGCTCCCAAAATCTGTAAGCCGAGACAAATTCCCATGACTGGCACTTTGCCGATCAGCTCGCGTCCAGCTTCTATCGCATAAGTTACTGCCGCAGGGTCGGCAGGGCCGTTGGAAAAGAAAATTCCGTCCGGTTTCATTTTTAAAACTTCAGACGCAGAGGTATTGGCGGGCACCACGGTAACATCCATTCCCTGCAACCTGAGCCCACGCAAAATATTCCATTTAATACCAAAATCATAGGCTACCACCTTGAATTCGACGGGTGGCAATTCCGTGGCAATTCCCCAACTGATAGTGAGTTTACCATCGGCATCCCAATGGTAAGGGGCAGGACAGCTTACTTTTGACGCGTAATCCTGATTGTCAAGTCCTTCCCAGACTTTTGCCCGAGCGACCGCATCGCTTTCTGAGAGTGGTTCGGAAGAACAATGGATATAGCCCTTGAGGGTGCCAACCTGGCGTAATTTAGTTGTTAACTCGCGCACATCAATACCAGCGATTGCGGGCACGCCCGCGCCACGCAGCACATCATCAAATTCCTGTTCAGAACGCCAACTGCTCGCAGGATTCATGTTATGGACAATTAATCCGTTGAGAAACAACCGTTCAGACTCCATATCTGCGGAATTGAATCCGTAGTTGCCGATTTCAGGATAGGTCATAGCGACAATCTGGCCGGCATAAGATGGGTCTGTAACCACTTCCTGATAACCGGTCATTCCGGTATTAAATACCACTTCGCCCTCGCGATCGACTGGCGCTCCAACTGAATAGCCATGCAACACCGTGCCATCTTCAAACGCCAGAAAAGCCGTCTTGTCTCTTTGATCCTGCCAATTGTAAGGTCGCGTCATATTGTCTCCGGTAAATCAATGTTTTTGTTGTTTTGGATTATCAGCGGTAAATCTAGTTGACAAATGCTACTCATACAAGGAGAATATTTTCGAAAATAAGAATTTTCTTAATAAGCACGCCGGTGATTATTCTCCACGTAATTCACAAAAGCCTGATTAACTACTTTGTTCCCGCCCGGGGTAGGATAATCACCAGTAAAATACCAGTCTCCGGCATGTTCCGGGCAAGCCGCGTGAAGTCCTTCAATTGTCTGAAAAATAAATTCTACCGGTATCGCAAAATTATCAGGCAAGAGCAATGCAGCAATCTTTCGGGTTATTTCTTCGGTACTAAATGGTTGATAAATCCGCTTGACACAATTTCGCATTTTATCTATCGGCAACTTGAGTTGATGCCTGCTTTCTTCGTAAATTTCGTTAATCAACTCCTCGCGACCGGTGTCGTGGAGCAACGTCATAGCAGCTTCAAAAGCGACAAAAACCCCGAGTCGTGCCATATCAATCCCATAGCAGTCGGGATACCGTATTTGCGGCGCAGAGGAGACAATAACAATTTTCTTCGGACAAGTACGGGCAAGTATCCGCAAAATGCTTTCCCGCATAGTAGTCCCGCGAACGATTGAATCATCAATGATCACCAATGCGTCCTTACCGGGTCGCACCGCTCCATAAGTGATGTCATAGACATGAGCCGCCAGCTCATTCCGCTGCGCGTCGTCGGTGATAAACGTCCTGATTTTGGCATCCTTAACCGCAACTTTTTCAAATCTGGGGCGAAAATTAAGAATCTCTGTAATTTTTTCTGGCGTTAAATTTTGAGCATCGGCAAGCTGTTGCGTCTGAATCTTCCGGCAATAGCTGTTAAGTTCCTTGATCATGCCGAAAAAACAGGTTTCAGCAGTATTCGGGATGTAAGAAAAAACAGTATTTACAATATCGTGATCAATGGCACGCAAAACCTCGGGAACAAGTAATTTGCCAAGCCTTTTCCGTTCCTGATAGATATCCCGATCGGTGCCCCGCGAAAAATAGATACGTTCGAATGAACATGATCGGCGAGGCAACGGTTTAATAAATTTTTTGATCGAAAAATCGCCGTTACGCCGGATAATCATGACTTTACCCGGGGGGATTTCTTTTACCTGGCTGCAGGCAACATTGAACGCGGTCTGAATTGGAGGCCGCTCAGAAGCAACCACAACCACCTCATCATCTTTGTAGTAATAGGCTGGACGAATCCCGGCCGGGTCGCGAATGATAAAGGCATCGCCGTGTCCAATTAAACCACTTACAACATAACCGCCGTCCCACTTATTGCAGGCATGTTTTAAAATATTCTGAATATCCAGATTAGCGGCAATCAGTTTAGTAATCTCTTCGCGAGGACAACCGTCCTTGCGATATTTTTTATAGAGCATGCTGTTTTCTTCATCCAGGAAATGACCTATTTTTTCCAGAATGGTAACTGTATCGGAATAAGCCACAGGATGTTGACCAATTCCAACCAGAGTACGAAAAAGCATGTCTACATTAGTAAGGTTGAAGTTTCCAGCCAGAATCAAGGTGCGAGTCATCCAGTTGTTTTCGCGAATAAACGGGTGACAAAACTCAAGGCCATTACAGCCAAATGTTCCATAACGCAGATGTCCTAAATATAACTCACCACAAAAAGGCACTTGTTGTTTCAGCCATTTTACATAGTCAGCCCGGGTGGTGTTATCACCGTTAATTTTTTCACTGATATCGCGATTAATGCAACAAAATATATCTTTTATCGGATTTTGCGCGTTGGATCGTTCAATGGCAACGTAGGGATGCCCCGGCTCGATATCAAATTTGACGGTAGCAACTCCGACACCATCCTGTCCCCGATTATGCTGTTTTTCCATCAACAGGCAGAGTTTATTGAGACCGTAGAAATATGTGCCGTAACGGCGGTGGTAGTATTCGAGCGGCTTGAGCAGACGGACAAGTGCGATTCCGCACTCATGTTTGATATTATCACTCATATAAACTATCCTGGTTTATCTGGTAAAAATTGTTTGAATTGCAGATTTTAGCTTTGCTCAAACTCCGACGCAAAAACAAAACTTTTGCGAACAATGGTAACTGACTGAATGATTAATGCTGCCAACACCAATAATCCGGCGCCGATAAAAGGAATATTTACCCCGGCAATCCCGGCCAGATAACCACCCGCGAGTGGCCCCAAAATACCGGTCAGTCCAACCAATGCCTCGTTTATCGAGAGATAACCGGCACTGCGTACCGGATGTACCAACGAGTAAAACACCAGACAAAAGAAAAACGAACCGGCATAAATGCCGTAGAGTACGGCTCCTAAATAAAACAGCGGCACGGTTGAACCATAGGCAAATAACAACAACCCGATCAAACCGGAAATCGACATCAATACTAATGGCAGTACCCGATACATCCAATATTTTCCGCGCATCAGACAAAGCGCGGTAATAGCCTGTACGCAAGAAACCAATGCCAGAACATTCCCCTGATCAAGTCTTGAAATTTCTAATAATGACGATTTATACGGGAACAGAGTTCTGACCAATGAAACTGAAATACAACCGGCCGTTGCCATCACCCACCCCAGCCAGGCTAAATCGGGCATTTTTGTGTAATCAATTTCAGATGAAACTAATGATTCTTCAGGTTCCAAACTCAACTTGGATTCACAGTAGTTTTTCAACGGCCATATACCCAAACCAACGACGCAGGCCAAAACCGCGTTAAGCAGATGACAATATATCCACCCATTTTCTTTTACCAATTCTCCCCAGACCAAACCAACAATAAACGGCCCGGTCGCAAGCCCCATACTCCAGGAAAATGTATAGAGCGAAGTTGAACGCACCAGTCCACCTTTCCGGCTTCCCTCCATGGCTTTCATAAACACTTGAAATGGACAAAAAAAACAGGCCATACCGATTCCAATAAAAAACATCCAGAAATATTGAAAATACACACCGTTAAAAGTGATAAAACCCAGTGAAACCAATGCAATAAAAAGACCCGAAAAGCTAATTATTCCCGCCGCATTGCGGGGTGTAACCAACCGGCCAACCACCACCGAGCAAAGCGAATAAACAATCGCCCAAACGGCCATGCTCAGCGTGACCATAAATGGCGTTGCCCCGTGCTCTGAGAGGCGCACCGCAGCGATAAAAAAAACCGCACCGAGAATAACATCCATTATCGCTGGAAATGAAAATATCAAAAACCTGAACATGGTTTTATCCCTTCAATATTGTTTCTAATTTTACATTTTCCTGTATCCGTAAGAATTTCAGTGCGGTGCAGATGTGAGGCGGTAGGACGCTGCTGTATTAACATACTGCAAGTCGTAGCCAACGAAGCAGATGCGCCGCAATGAATTTCCCCGAAGGGTAAATTGTCTTGAATTTTTCTATTTAGCCCAATGGGTGAATCGGTAAAATTGTTATAATTCATTACTAATAAGTGTGTTAACAACAATTACAATCCAATTTATCACGGATTCAGGATTTTCCTATAAATGAATTACACCAGTAATATGCAGGAATGCGATTATTACTGCAATCGGCGTCAGAAAACGAATAAAAATGCCCCACAACGATGCCAGCGTCAACACATGTCTCGAATCGTTGTGACCGGGATCGTCTTTGAGTCCAGCCAACAAAGCAATTAGATGTACGTCACCAAAATTATGCGAACCATGCCGAATTTCTTCGACAGCATGGCGTGTTCCCCACACCCAACCGACAAAAATCGAGCATGCCAGTCCGCCCAGCGGCAACAACCAGTTGGCGGAAAGCTCATCCATCATATTTAAAAAACTGGTACTGCTGATATCAAAAGCATTGACCAGCCCTGCCTGTACCCATGTAATATTGTTCCAGTCGGCAATACTAAGCGCGCACAATATCCCCAGGATACCGATTACGGAGGTTTTCTTAATAGCTCCTATCCGCGCTTTGT
>JAGYNC010000085.1 GCA_018400135.1 Victivallaceae bacterium | reverse complement strand
TTAATCACTTTTTCTCACGCGATGGTTTTGTACCAGACGTTCATGCTTTCCAGGCCGCCGGAAATATTGGTATTGTTGACCAGGCAGCCGCCGTAGCGATAGCCTGTTCCGGCAAAAGTGATATTCATGCCCGGTGATGCTGCTCTGGCAATGGTGAAAGCGGTTTTAATGCCATCATTTTCGATGATGTGTTGTTCCATACACGCCAGCAGATATTTAGCCAGGCGACGTCCACGCCATTCCGGGAGGGTGGCAAAGTCGGTCATTTCCGCATTGGCATTTTCCATGTCTTTTTCGGCAGACGCGAGCGCGATTATTTTTCCGGCTACCTCGATACAGAAATAATCCACGTGCGAGTGCATTGTTTGCAGCAGATAGTCAGGTTCATGAATCGGGAAGGGGTATGACATGAAAACCTGTTGATAGACGGCGGCCATTTCTGAGACATCATTTTTTGAGCATTTACGCAACTGGAATTTGTTGTCCAGCGGCTCCAAAGATCGGGACGCGTCTTCATCAAGTTGTTTTTTTCTGCATAATTCTAGAATATGATCGAGCTTATCAGCATCGTTTTTATTCATGCGTTTTTTCGAGAGGTAACGGCCGAGGAAAATAACGTCCTCGTGTCTTTTATAGAACTGCGGAATTTGTGCTTCCTTGCGATATTCTGCCGCGAGAAACGGGTCGGCGGCGCGGCGGGGAATTTTTACAAAAATTTTGGAATAGTTTTCTGCTTCGGCTTTTTTAACCAAAGCTTCCGCGATTTCCCGCATTGCGAGGAGACATGACGCATCCACTGATGATGTGAGTTTCATCAGATAGATGCGATCATTCAACCTGCCGTGTTGAATAAGGGCACCATGGAAATTTTCGATCTTGTCGTATTGTTGATTTAATATATTCATTGGTCTTCTTTAGGCGCTTTGCGCCAACTATTGCAAATTCATTTGTTATAATTTTGATTTCACCGGTGACAGCGCAGCTTGGAGCCACCGTACGATCTTTGTTCATTTCAAAGAACATTTCTTTGAAATGGGTTGACATTATCGGGAAGGTTTGAGTACCTCTCAAACCTTTTCGAGAATGTTCTAGCTACTTTTTTTATCGGGAAAAAGCAATGAGACGGTGACAAAAGTAATTGCGGAAAGCGTAATTCCGTAAATACTTGAGTCAAGACCGATAGCTTCCAGTGATGCCGGCAATTTTGTTGCCCCGGTCAACAGCAACAGAGCAAAAGTACCGCCGCAAAGCATACCGACCAGTGCGCCGGCTGAACTTGATTTCTTCCAGAAGTAAGCTCCGAGAGTTGGGATAAATAGCCCTGAAACCATGAACGAGTAAGCGTACAGAATCGCGTTAAGTACGGTTTCGAATCCGGCGGCCATGATTACCGCGAGAACACCGATAACCATTGTGGCAACCATTGAGAGACGAATCGATGCCTTGGCTGAAAGATTTTTCGCGAAATAACGTTCAATAATATCGTTGACAAAATTCCCCGACGATGCCATCATGCAGCTGTCTGCGGTAGACATGATGGCGGAGAAGTATGAGGCAATAACGATCCCGGTGATGCCAATCGGGAGGACTTCGCAAATAAGCCGCGGCAATGCCATTTCCGCTTCGGATTCAGGGAAAACCACCCGGGCGCACATGCCCAGCAGAACGCCGGTAAATGCCATCAGGGGATATTCCACAAAACCGGCAATATACCACGCTTTTTTTGCATGTTGTTCATCGCGGCACGCGTACATTCGCTGATATAGTGTCATGCCGATTACCCAGATAGGGATAATTGTCACCATCCAGTTAATGAACGTTACTAGTGAAATATTGGTTAGAGTAAAAAATTCTGACGGCAGTTCATCCGTGAGAACGGAGAATCCACCTATTTCCATCAACGCGGCGGGAAGTGCCGCAAAGAGCAGACCACCGAGCAGAATCATCCATTGCACGGTATCGGTGTAGATGACTGCTTTCAAGCCACCAATGACAGTGTAAAGAACGGTAACGGTGCCGATAACCAGCAGAGAAAAAATAATGGGAGATAACCCGAAATAACCCTTAGGCAAAATTGTTGCTGAGGCAAGCTTGGCGCCGGCGAGCATTTGTGCGCCGGTAAAGCCGAGATAGCCGATACCGGAAATCAGTGCCGCGACGGAGGCCACATTTTTGTTGTAGCGATGTCGCAGAAAATCCGGGTAGGTCAGAAATTTATGTTTAGCGTCAAGGGTTTTTATCCTGGGAATGATAAATACGGCGCTCAGCATCGCGCCCACTAGTCCGGTGAACAACAGCCAGCTTCCGGAGAGTCCCATCAGGAAACCGACGCCGCCCAGACCGATGGAAAAACCGCCGCCGACATCGGTAGCGCCGACGGAAAGTCCAACATATAGCGGTTTTATTGCTCTGCCGCCGACATAATAGTCTTCAGTATCTTTATTCCTGACGAAGTGGTAGTAGCCAATTGCCAGTACGCCAACCATATAGATGCCAAAAATAAGATAATCAATAGCAGTCATTGTTGTTCTCCATCATCATTTTCATCATTTTCTTCATTTTCATCTTCTTCATCTTCCCGACGATTATATCGATCGTTGTCCTCGGGCACCAGTGAGATTGCGTCATCGTAATCTGCTAACAGTTTTGCGATGCCGATTGAACTGCTTTCGTCGGCGCTGTCAAGTTTAAGTTGAAGGTCGCATTGATCGCATTTGCGGTTGCAGAAAGTGGCAGCATAATTTTCGGGTTCCTGATAAGTCGTGATAACGCCCTCATAGTTACGCAAAATCACCTTATTGGTCGACCATGATATCAGATAATTCGGCATAACCGGTATTTTGCCGCCACCGCCCGGCGCGTCAATTACGTAGGTTGGCACGCAGAATCCGCTGGTATGTCCAATCAGGTTTTCCATGATTTCAACACCTTTTCCGACCGGAGTACGGAAATGACTGAGTCCCATTGAGATGTCGCACTGGTAAAGATAATAGGGACGCACCCGGTTGGCCACCAGCTTATGTACCAGCGACTTGATGATTCTGGAACAGTCGTTGACTCCAGCCAGCAGTACGGTCTGATTTCCCAGCGGGAAGCCGGCATCGGCCAGTTTTGCCAGCGCTTCCCGTGAGGAAGCCGTCAATTCCCGCGGATGATTAAAGTGCGTGTTTATCCACAGTGGTTGAAATTGTTTCAACATTGTCACCAGTTTATCGGTAATCCGGTAGGGGAGCACTACCGGTGTCCGTGTACCTATGCGAATTACTTCAACGTGTTCGATCGCGGAAAGTTCCGACAGAATCCACTCAAGGTAATCGTCCGGCAAAAGGAACGGATCACCGCCGCTTAGAAGTACATCTCTGATGTGAGTGTTGCCGCGAATGTAGTCAATTCCCTGTTGCACTTCATCGCGATTCGGAATGCTTTCAACATTGCCAACGCGCCGTTTTCTGGTGCAATGGCGACAATACATCGCGCAGGTATTGCTGATAACAAATAGGATGCGGTCCGGATAACGATGGGTAATTCCCGGAGCCGGACTGTCCATATCTTCATGAAGGGGGTCTTCCATGTCACATTTGACAATATCCAGTTCATGGACAGATGGACAGCTTTGTTTGAAAATCGGGTCATTCTGATAATCGTTACGGTCGATCAGCGAAAGATAGTAGGGAGTGACCGATAGTGGGAAAACATCCAGTGTTTTTTGCAGTTGTCGACGCAAATCCTCGGGGAATTCAATTCCCAAAATGGTTTCAATTTGCTTCAGGCTGGTAATACAGTGTTTCAGTTGCCATCGCCAATCCCGCCAATTAGCTGAAGAGGTATTGATGTCAATTCTATTTGCGATTTTCTGTTGTTTGCTGTTAAAACTCAAAATTGTACCTTTATTCCTTTTTTTGAAACAGGTTAAAAACTAATTATGATGGACGTAGGTAATATCCTGAATCTGTGCCAAATCGGATAGTTTTTGCTTATAGTACATTGAAAATTCCTACGCGACTTAAACATATTGTTATTGGTGATTGCCGTATCTTTTGCCGGAAAGAATATCGGCGAAGAGCCAGTGCAACATCGTGTCGGCCGTTGGTGGGAAATCAGTAAGTTAACGGAAGTAACTTCAATTACCGCGTTTCACGGCCTTACATGACCTTATAAAAAATAACGACACCTACGATAACATAATTTGTAATATATGTCAAGCTTTGAATTCACGGAACTTTAATTTGTGCATGAATGGGAAAGAAATTTTCGCCGACACCGAGTAACGTTCATTTGAAAAAAATGCTGAGTAAACTATACTCTATCCGGGTGAAGATTTAACTTTTCAACCGGATAAAGCATATATGTAATAAAAAAATGGAGACATTACTTAGCATGTATAATAAAACGATCCCGGGTTTTATTGATTTACAAGTGAATGGATTTTTCGGAGTAGATTTTTCCAGCGAAGACTTGACTGAAGAAAAATTTATTCGTGTCAGTAAAGCACTGTTAGAGCGCGGTTGCGCCGGATTTTTGGCCACAGTTATTACATCCAGCGAAGCACTTTATCAACGTAACTTGCCGTTGATTGCTAAGGCGATGCGTTCTCCTGAACTGCAGGGTGGAGTGTTGGGCATCCATGCGGAAGGACCGTTTTTGAATAAACGTCCGGGAGCTGTTGGTGCACACAATCCGGACTGGATTAGGTCGCCGGAAACAGCATTTTTCAAGCAGATGCTTGACTGGGCCGAAGGCACGATAAAGATACTGACGCTGGCGGCCGAAGTTCCAGGGGCTGCTGAACTTACTGCTTTTGCAGTTGAACAAGGAGTGACGGTGTCGCTGGGGCACCAATTAGCGCAGGGTGATGATATGCGAGCATGCGCTGCCGCTGGGGCTACGCTGCTGACTCATTTTGGAAATGGCCTGCCAAACGACATTAATCGTCATCACAATCCGATCTGGGCCGGTTTGGCCGAAGATAAATTGACCGCGATGATTATTACTGATGGGCATCACTTGCCGCCGGCCTTGATCAAGGCTATTATTCGCACAAAAGGGACGAAGCAGATTATTGTAACCAGCGACGCGTCCCCGATTGCCGGATTGCCGCCGGGGCATTATCAAGTACTTGATAATAAAGCTATTCTCGAAGTAAACGGATTGTTGCATAATCCGGAAAAACAATGTCTGGTTGGTTCTAGTTCGACAATTCTGGATTGTGTTAATTACCTGGCATCTCTTGATTTGCTGTCGCCGGAAGAACTCGTCAAGGTGGCGTTCGACAACCCGTTGGAGGCGATCGGCCTTGATGCGCAATCTGTTTCAGGGAGTAATCAGTATGCCTGGGAACAACAAGCGAAACGTTTCGTCCGGAAGTAAAACCACACGAGCGCCGAGGAGAAAGAGATTTCTCACCAGGCGCAAAGCAATGATCGGAATATTGGTGGTGCTCTGCCTGGGAGTCTTCATCGGCTGGGGCTGGCAACGCTATCGGCGGCGGCTGCGGCTGCTGGAGATGGTGAAGGTGGCCATCGCCAATCCGGACGGACTTTCTCCGAAACAGTTTCTGGGTCGTATCGACGACAATTTTACGTCGCTTCCCGAGGTGGATCAGAAGCGGATCATCGCCGATCCCAGTTTGCTTGCAGAACATATTCGCCAAGCATCTTACGACAACTATAAGGCTGCCTTCGGAGACCTTTTTAAATTGCCAAGTCCGGTGAGACGTAAACTAATTCAACGTGCAGCCGATGCTGTAGTTGTGGCTATGGAGAAAAATCCGGCACGTGTCGAGGCCTTCTATGAAAGCGAGGCTGGTAAAGCTGCGTTGCGGGCTGCTTCGGAATACTTTTTCATCGAACTCAGCGGAAAGCAGAAAGCGGAACTAAAGCCACTGACTGACGCTTTCTTCAAGATTCAAAGTCAAAAAGGAAAACATTGAGGAGGGAAGAGAGGTTTTTTGACAGGATAACGGGATGGGGCGGATGGGATGAAGAATGAATTTGCAATAATTGGCGCAAAGGAGTCGTAAAACAACAAAGGAGCCGTGATTCATGTGCAACAAGATTACTCGCGTCCGCTCAAGCTATACCCTGCTTGAATTGCTCGTGACCATTTCGGTCATCGCCATTCTTGCCGGATTCCTTATGCCGGCATTTTCCCGGGCAAAGAAAAGGGGGAATCGCATTCAGTGTGTAAACAATCTTTCACAAATCGGAAAAGCTCTTGAGTTGTATTGTCAGGATAATAGCGGGTTTTATCCACTCAACTGCACTACGCGAAAGGAGACTGATCCGGATCGTATATTGCTTCAAGATTTACTGGCCAAGACGTTAACTGATAAAACCATCTTTGCGTGTCCGGATGAACACGAGCAACTTTTCGAAACCGAAGGAAGCAGTTATGTCTGGAATTGGCTGCAAATCGATACTGGCGGCAATTCGCTGGCGGGTAAACCTAAATACGATAGTGGATTTTCGGGTGAAGTGCCGTCTTCGTCCTTTCCGCTCCTGAGTGATGCCGCTACCTATCATGGCCCGGAAGGAAAACGCTGGGCAATTAATGTGCTGTTTGCTGATGGGCACGTTGAAACTGCTGAAAAAATTCAGTTCTGAATTGGTTTATAAAAAAAATCGGTTTGATTTGCTGCGTTTTGGAACTACTTTAATTAAGTCTTGCTGGAGCATCGTCCGGCGACAACGCAATCAAACCAAAAAGGAGGGCGTGTTATGAGAAAAGTGCTTATTATTGCAGGTTTAGTAATGTTGGGGGCAGGGCTTTATGCTGAAGATGCAAAAGCCTGCAAGGCCGCTGATAATTCAAAATGCCATGTTACTTCTGCACAGAGCAAGGCAGCCGGAAAGGCAGAGAAAATGAAAGCCAAAGCTAAAGCCAGAAAAGCTGAAGCTAAAGCTAGGGCCGAAGCAAAAAGAGCTGAAGCTAAAGCCAGGATGGAAGCTAAAAGGGCTGAAGCCAAAGCCAGAGCCGAAACCCAAAAGGCTGAAGCCAAGGCCAGAGCAGAAACTAAAAAAGCTGAAGCTAAAGCCAAACTAGATGCAACCAAGGCTGACGCTGAGAAGAGTGTTGCTGATGCCAAGGCAGATGCGGAAAAGGCTGTAGCCGATGTCAAAGCAGACGATGAAGCCAAGAGCGAAAGCAAATCCAAAGCCTGGTGGAAGATTTGGTAAGTTGATGATTTTTTGCGATGCAAACCCGTCCGGATTCGGACGGTTTTTTTTTGGTATGCCCGGCACGCAGAAGCATGGGAACCCGGTACTATTCGAGAAAATGTGCGGTTGTTTCGCCCGGTTCGGCAAATTCGACATCGCGCGAAGAAAACGGGATAAAGAAAAAGACAACCCAATTATTATAAATGGTGCGACTGTTGACCCCGCGGTAACTGGTTATGTAGTTGTCGGTTTTTGCATCTGTAACCACGGCATTAAAACGGCTGGATCCGGTGCGGGAAACTTTTTTGAGAAGTGAAATTTCCGGAATGGCGAATGATATTTCAGTATAGGGCATGGGGATGGGTAATGTTGGGGTGCCCAGATTAAAGGCGATCTCATCGGTTGCCAGCACGCCGCAGGAAACTTTGATGACGATTCCCGCTTTTGCCTTATCTGTGACGGTTTTAACGCCAGAGAGCGTAAGGTGTGAGTCAAAAATTGCCTTAACGTATTCTTTGTCAACTTGGGGTGCCAGAAATCCGTAGTCGACCAGAGCTACTTGACCGGCAAAACTATCGAATGGCATTGAGTAGACACCACGTTCAATGGCAGTGGCCAGTAACGTTTGTTCAACCGCGCTCCGCCCGGTATTGGTAATGCGCGGATTAAGACATCCACTTCCGCATATAATTGAAGCTAGTGTTACCCAAAATAATCTGAAAAATTTCATTCTTTACCTTATTTTCACTTTGTATTTTAATTGTGTGATAAAATTCTAAAAAAATACCATTTGTTTAGGACTTTTCAAGACATACGCGGGAGGGGGAATACGGCTTCCTCACGGGCGCAGTGGTGTTTATCGATATGATGCCAACCTTTCTCGCGTAAAACTGTTATTGCCGTATTTACCAACAGTTTGGGTGCCGACGCTCCGGCGGTAATACCGATAATAGTGTGTTGATGCAGATTGATAGTGGTAATTTCCTCCGGGTTGTCTATCAGCAGAGAACGAACGCCGCAAGCTGTTGCCGTTTCACGCAACCGGTTGGAATTGGAACTTGATGGGGAGCCAATTACTAATATCAGATCGCATGTGGAACAAAGTTGTTTGACTGCTTCCTGGCGATTGCGAGTGGCATAGCAGATATCATCGTTACCAATTATATTGGGAAATTTATCACGCAACGCCGATGCCAGTAATTTTGTATCATTTTGGCTAAGTGTGGTTTGAGACAAGTAAGCGTAAGTTTTATTTGGTTCTACTTGCGGCAATCCGGCAATATCCTGTTGGTTTTCAACAATCCAGGCGGTTCCGTGGACTTGTCCCAATGTCCCGATAATTTCCGGATGTCCCCGATGACCGATTAGAATGAGCTGTTTTCCGATGGAGTGAAGATTTCGGGCCTTATAATGGATTTTTTTAACCAGCGGACAAGTTGCGTCAACTACTCGAAGTTTTTTGACAGCGGCTTGTTGTTCGATTTCCAGTGATACTCCGTGGGCGCTGAAAATCAGCAATGATCCGTTGGGGACGACGTCAAGCGACTCCACAAATATTACGCCTTGTTTTCTGAAGTGATCAACGAGATAGTTGTTATGGACAATTTCATGGAAAACATAAACCTGAGACTCGGTGTTTGAAAGTACATGTTCCACAGTGTCAAGGGCTCGTCTGACACCGGCACAGAAACCGCGGGGTTGTGCCAGAATGATTTTTTTAGTCATAACACAAGAACTATTTAATTGAGATTTCAAACATGGGGCTTCGCAGTGAAACTGATTTGAGGTTTAATTCTGACACCACCAAATATTTACCTTCAGGCGCATTAACTTTCAGCATTTCCTTCAAAGGAAGTGTTTTGGTGAGGAACACTGAATTGCCGGGATGTAAAGACAGGTGGAAACGGTAGGCGTTTGATTTTATTTTGGGGGTAAGGCATTGCCAGTTTGCGGGTTCAAAAGTCTCGATGGTTTTATCGTAGGGGTGATAATAAATTTTGATGTTATCCGGCGTGTTCATGTGCCATTCGGCAATATTAACTTTTTTATTTCCAACATTTTTTAGGCACAGATTAAGTTCAGCGGTCCGACCAGTGGCAAAATTTCTATTGCCTACCGGGTAGAGTACTAACCGGTAGTTGCTGAGTTTGGGAAAATTGCCACTGCCTGCTGGAGGATAGGTTTTAATCTTTGGTTTTATCTCTTCGGTAACACACCCGGATATAACCAATGTCCAAAGTAAAAGCAACAATAATCGGTTGATTTTGAAAAAATATTGCATGATCATGAATTGCTTATTCCTGTCGGCATAGTTGGTTTCTCTATGCAATGCGTTTAACGATTTTGTCGTGGATTTTTTTTGTCGGCGATCTTGCTGCGAAACACTCCGATAACTATCAGGACGGATGTAATTCCCAGCACCCAGAGACTTGTTTCGCTACGATAGAGTTCCCAAGTGGTTGTTTGTGTTGCTCCGGCAGTGAAATTATTCTTGCAAAAATTAACAACTCCAACCAGAATGTAGTAAGCCAGGCTCCAGATAAAAACAAAAAATATTCCAGCCAGTATTTTAAAAATTTTATATCCCAGCCATTCGTTGACTTGCTTGGCCGGGTAAATCGTATAGATCGATCCCAAATGTCTTCTTCGGTTTGCCAACTTTATTTTCCTGCCATCAGATTGTTGTTACTTTTGATTATTGACACTTACTTATTTAAATAATAATCCCGCCAGACAATTATGCAAATGTTCAAGGATAATAATTAGAACATTCTCGAAAAGGTTGTCAGGCTTCACTCTTTGGGTGGGGTCGAGGCTACGACACCCGAGGAGGAACGACGAGGCTGTGTAGTATTGACCCCGTCCCAAAGAAGAGAATACGAACTGCAGGAAATGAATGAATTGATCGCCATTGGTGAGGGTCGGGCGCGAGCTATTGCAAGTCGACTGAACTCTCTGGTTGACCCGCGTCCCCCTCGTCCCCGTACTCGTTCACGTACTCGTACTCGTACACGTACCCGTACACGTTCTCGTACCCGTACACGTTCACGTTCTCGTACCCGCACA
>JAGYNC010000084.1 GCA_018400135.1 Victivallaceae bacterium | reverse complement strand
TTGCCGCGGGGAGTCTCACTAAGTCCAATTTTTCTTGGGTAGCGGGGCGAACTTTAATTTTCGTGTTTTCGCGGTACCAGCAATATAAATTATTAGGGACATCGGGGGCGGGCAAGCAGTACCGTTGCCAAAGCTGGAATCAAGATTGCAATTGGTTCAATAATCCGGCAATGGCTGTTGTTGCTGGCAGGCGCGACATTCCCGACAATTCATGTTCACAAAAGTGAATGAATTTCAGTGTACGGAAGGCATCGAACCAAGTGTGAAACGCCCAGCGCAATTGTGGGATTTCTTTATGGGTATTGGTGAAGATTTTGTGCCAAATGCCACGAAATTCCTCTCGGGTGAAACGGGCAAACGGAGTGTCCGCTGAATCGCAAAGCAGCGCTGGCAACCGGATAAAATCATCAACTTTATCAATATTTTCCACTGTTTGGATAATCTTTTTCAATTCGCTGAATATGCGGGGGTGATAGAACCAACATTCGTTACCAGAAAGGATGTCTTTAAGTCGAGGCCCGGTGCCGAATGGCACTCGATCAGACGGCCTTGCCGCCGGATAGACAGTTGTTTTTTTGATATCACCGATTAAGCCGACTTTTCTGGCAGCCTGAAGGAAATAAAAATCTTCTCCGCCGTTGCGCGCACGCATGCCGCCGCATTTGACATATCCTGCAGCTGTGGTGACCATGGCTGATCCCAGCGCGTGGAAGGCATAAGGAGAACCGGCAAGACGCAATCCCAAACAGTAATAACGCATGAAAAGTTCGTAAAGATTAATGGCGTTGTCCATTTCGTTGGTAGCGCCGCGCTGATGGGTAAAATTGACCGTGGCGGCGATGGCTGTCGGATTTTTGGCAAAAAAAGCGAATATTTCCGGCAGATAATTGTTTTCAACGCGGGTATCAGCATCAAGACATAACAACAGCGGTAGCCCGAAAGTCCCGGAGTAATCAAGAAACCTTAAAGAACAATCCATGCCGATTTTTCTGGCCTCGCCGACTCCGCCGTTGGCAGTGAGCTGGTGTCCATCAGTTTCAGCATCAATCCAGAACAGGTTTTTTCCGTGTTCCAAGCTCCCGGCAAATCGCGGACAGCCTTTTCGCAACGCCGCCAATGTTTTTTGATTATCGATTTTTTTGTCGCGCGGCGTCGCGGGAGAACTATTGACCACTACCAGTATCATGGTATTAGCGAGTTCCGCTGCCGGATTGGTTGCCAGGGAAGCAAGCGTATGAGGTAGTGAAGCAAACTCCGCGAGTGCTGGAATAACTACCGCTGCCCGAAAGTGTGCCTCGGGAATCAATGGTTCAAGCGTTGTCCGTCTTGTCTGATTGAGGTATTTGTCAAAACCAGGTATAGATATCTTCATATTTACATTTTGCGTTTTATGCGCGGAAAATCTTTTTTCTGAATTTATCACTAATCCGGATTCTTATTTCGAGTTGTACCCGGGTCATTTTCGGGCACGTTTCCTGTACGGAGCAGTGTCGTCAATTGCTCGTAGGTGGCAACTGTAATGTCAGTCGGTCGGGCATTTTCGGCAATATCAAGTTGTCCCATGGCCCGGAGTACCTTCTCCATGCCATATCTTGACGCGAGAACTTTGACAACTTTTTTGCGACGCTGGCTAAAGGCCAAACGAACAACATCGGTAATTTGTTTTCGCTGTTTTTTTTCCGGAATTGACTCTTTCAGAGAAAATTCCACCAGAGCTGATTCCACTCGCGGCGGCGGGAAAAAAACTTGTGGGGGCACCTTGCGCAGTACTCGTACATCGTAACACTGCTGCACCTGAACTGAGAGCGCGCTATAGTTTGGCGTCTGGCAGGCGGCTCCCAGGCGTAAAGCCATCTCCTTTTGCAGCATAAACAACATACTGGTTGGCAATCTTTCGAATTCAAGCAAATGAGCAATAAAAACACTGCTGATGGCGTAGGGTAAGTTGGCAATTGTCCGAAAGGGTTTGTCATGAGGCAGCAAACTCGTGAAATCGATCCGACACGCATCTCCTTCGGTCAGGTGAAAGAGTGGATGACGAATCCGGTTTTGCAGGTACGCGCAAATGCGATGATCGAATTCCACGGCGTAAACTTCTGCTTCTGCCTCAAGTAATGCACGGCTTAACACGCCGAATCCGGGACCGGCTTCAAGAACAATCTCGCCGGGTTGAATGGCCGAAGTCCGAATGATATAGTCCAGAAAGTTGCCGTCAATCAGGAAGTTTTGTCCCAGCTTCTTGCCGGGATGAATGTCGAGCGCGCTCAATTCGTTGAGCAGTTCATTTTTTTTCATCCAGTCTCCGTTATCAATCTGTTGTCCTGCAAGACAGGAGTACGCTGTACTGTACGACCCTACTCTTGCCTTTGGTTCGAGGGCAATACTACACAGCCTAGTGTTCTGTAAAGCTTAAAATATCGGGTTGGACAAGTTAAATTATGGTACAGAGCACAAATCGTTCCTCCTCGGGTGTCGTAACCTTGACCCCCAAAAAGAGTGAGACATTGCGCTGTACTGATTCTCGCGTATCCGGGAGATTTTCAATTGGTATAGAGTATAGCACAAAAATTGTAATTGACATGAGCGTCAACAACAAATTACAACTATTTTAGTATTGCATAGCGCGGAATGCGTACGGAATGCTATATTACTTGTTTTTAGAATGAGAACAACACCCGAGGAAAGTTAAATTATATGCATGAAATTCGCAATGTTGCTATTATCGCACACGTTGACCACGGTAAGACGACACTAGTTGATGAAATTCTTAAACAGGCCAAAATTTTTCGCGAGAATCAAGATGTTCGGGAGTGTTTTCTGGACAGCAATGATCTTGAACGTGAACGGGGCATTACCATTCTGTCTAAAAATATCAGCGTCAATTATAAAAACACTAAAATCAATATTATTGATACTCCCGGACACAGTGATTTCGGCGGACAGGTTGAGCGGGTGTTAAAACTCGCTGATGGTGTTTTGTTATTGGTGGATGCCGCCGAAGGGCCGATGCCGCAGACCCGTTTTGTCCTTGACAAAGCATTGCGGCTGGGATTGAAGCCGGTTGTTGTAATCAACAAAATGGATAAACCTGATGCTCGCCCGGACGAAATTCATGACAAGGTATTTGATCTTTTCTGTGAATTGGACGCGTCTGAGGCACAGCTTGATTTTCCAATGCTTTATGCCAGTGGTCGCTCCGGTTGGGCGGCACTGAATCAGGAGGACGAAAAACGCTCCATCCTGCCACTGATGGATGCCATTATCACGCATATTCCACCGCCGCGAAAAGTCAGCGGCCCGGTGCAGTTACAAATTGCCACCCTTGATTATTCAAAATATGTTGGACGTATCGGCGTTGGCCGGGTTTACCGCGGAACACTGCACTCCAACCGACCATTGTGTATTATCAAACGTGACGGGACTACTACTACAACGCAGATTAAACAGCTTTTTGTGTTTGAAGGGATTGCCCGCCATGAAACTAATATTGTTCATTGCGGCGACCTCTGCGCGGTAGTCGGTATCGAAGATATTGATGTAAGTGACACCATCTGTGACGAATCCCACCCTGAATCAATGCCCCAGATAGCTATAGATGAACCAACTATTTCCATGGTCTTCCGGGTAAACGATTCTCCGTTTTACGGCAAAGAAGGGAAGTTTGTCAGCAGTCGGCATCTTCGCGAAAGATTGTTTCAGGAGACCGAAAAAGATGTCGCATTGCGGGTGGAAGAACTTAACGAAACATTTAAGGTCAGCGGACGCGGTGTGTTGCATCTGGCGATCCTTATCGAAAATATGCGTCGGGAAGGATACGAAATGGCAGTAGCCAAACCGCAAGTCATCTACAAGGAAATTGACGGAATTCGTCAGGAACCGGTGGAAGTACTTCTGGCGGATGTGCCTGAAAATTATGCCGGTAAAATTATAGAAATTGTTGGTCTCAGACGGGGTGAAATGATTGGCATGAGTGTTCGGGGCGATCGACAGTTGCTCGAATTTCGTGTCCCCACACGTGGTATTATCGGGTTGCGTAGTCGGGCGCTCACTGCCAGCGCGGGTGAAGCGATAATTTCACATCGCTTTCTGGAATACGCGCCGTACAAGGGCGAAATTCCTCACCGTACCAACGGTGTGTTGGTAAGCATGGGAAGTGGTAAGGCGGCAGCTTATGCCATCGATGGTTTACAGTTGCGCGGGACATTTTTTATTGAGCCTAATGAGGATACCTATGAAGGTATGATTGTTGCCGAACATTGCAAGGAAGGTGATATGGTGGTTAATCTCCAGAAGGGCAAACAGCTGACTAACATGCGTGCCTCCGGTTCAGATCGTAATATGAAAATTGCGCCTGCACGCCGAATGATGCTGGAACAGGCTCTCGAATACATTGAGGATGATGAGCTGGTAGAAATAACGCCACAGAATGTCCGGTTGCGGAAGTTATACCTCACCGAGTTAGAGAGGAAGCGACGGAAAAACTAAAATTCTCAAGGGTAACTCACATTGAAAGAAATTGAATTACTTAAGAAGATTTTACCATCATTGCATCAGGCCGACAGTGTTGAAGTCGGGCCGGGAGATGATTGCGCTGTGCTGGATTTAGGCGCGGATCATCTCTTGCTGGCAGCAGTCGACCAAGTGGTGGCAAATGTTCATTACGACCTTGATGCAACTGCACCGCAATTAATTGCTGCCAAACTCCTTAAACGAAACCTCAGCGACATTGCCGCGATGGGTGGTTCTGCTTCATGGGCTTTGCTGGCTTTGGCGTCAACGCACAATAATGACTCCTGGTACACCGATTTTTACGCGGGACTCGAATCTGAGGCATTGCGTTGGGATGTATCGATTTGCGGCGGGGATCTGACCGGATTACGGCAGACGGTTCCCGGCGATGTCGCATCTTTGACGATTCTTGGCACAGTACCGGGAAGATTTCCGGCGTTACGTTCAAATGCTCTATCGGGAGAGCTCCTCTATGCTACCGGTTGTTTCGGTAATTCCTACTCATCAGGACATCATCTCAATTTTTCTCCACGCCTTCGCGAAGGAAAATTTCTGGCAGAAACCTTTACCCGGACGATGATTGATGTCAGTGACGGTCTGTTGCTTGATGCGGGGCGTTTGGCTATTGCTTCTCGTGTCGGCGTCGAAATGTGGCCGGAGGCGGTGCCGCGCCGCACCGGGGCAGCGCTGGAACAGGTAATGGGTGATGGCGAGGACTACGAATTACTGTTTACTGTAGCACCGGATGCGGCGGCTCGACTGGAGAAATCCTGGCCGTTTTCAGAGGTGTTGCTGACTCGTATTGGACGGATAATTGTGGGACCACCCGGTGTGGTGGTTAATCGACAGGGGCAGCCATTAGCAGAAATTTATCCGGCGGGATTCAATCATGTTGTTAAATGAACATTGCATTTCATCTTCTGAACAGGTAACCGAAGAGTGGGCCGCTGAATTGGCGGGACGTGTTTTACCGGGTACTGTTGTTGCCGTACATGGAGACCTCGGCACCGGAAAAACGGTGTTCGCGCGCGGGTTCGCACGCGGTTTGGGCATAGTGGAACCGGTTTCCAGCCCAACCTATACGATTATTCAGGAATATAAATTGAACGACGGCTGGTTTTTTCATCTTGACCTGTATCGGATTGACGACGTTGTTGCCGGATTGGCATTTGGTGTGGATGAATACTTTGATCGGTCGGACGCATTCGTTGTCGTTGAGTGGCCGGAGCGTATCAGCGAAATTCTGCCACCTGACACCTTACACATTGCTATTATTCACGCGGGAGAAAATACACGGGAAATCCGACTGATGAATCGTAAATCCTCACTTTTGGGGCAGGGGCCGAGGCTGCGACACCCGAGGAGGAACAACGGGGCTGTGTAGTATTGACCCCGCCCCAAAGGAAAGGGTGAGGGTCTACGCTGAGTCAATCTTGTGACAATTTTTCGCTTTTAATTCCGGCAAATGTTGATATTGTAAGATACGCGCGTAAGCGGATATCGTGTTTCACGGATTTGCGCGAACGCGAACCGAAACCAGCATAAATAATTAACTTATAACTACATATCAGGGAGAATCCACAATGAAAATCAATGTCAAAAATCGGGTCGACTGGGTCGGTAAAGTAGACTGGGATCTACGCAAATTTCATGGCAACGAATACTCGACACACAAAGGTTCATCTTATAATTCCTATCTGATTCGCGAGGAGAAAAATGTGTTGATAGACACAGTCTGGAAACCTTATGCCAAAGAGTTTGTACAAAACTTATCCAGCGAGATTGATCTTGAGAAAATCGATTTTGTTATTGCCAATCACGCGGAAATTGATCACAGCGGCGCGCTTCCGGAGTTGATGAAACACATTCCGGATACGCCGATTTATTGTACCGCCAACGGCGTGAAATCGTTGAAAGGGCATTATCATCAGGACTGGAATTTTAAAACAGTAACAACCGGGGACACGCTTGATTTGGGCAACGGTAAACAACTGATTTTCGTGGAAATGAAGATGCTGCACTGGCCGGACAGCATGGCCTGCTACATGACCGGCGACAATATTCTATTCAGCAACGATGCCTTTGGTCAGCACCTGGCTACGGAACACCTGTTTAACGATCGGGTTGACCAGGCCGAACTCTTTGTAGAATGTATCAAGTACTATGCGAATATTCTGACACCTTTCAGTTCGCTTGTAGAAAAGAAAATTCATGAAATACTGGCGCTTAAACTGCCAATTGACATTATTGCCCCCAGTCATGGAGTGGTCTGGCGCGATAATCCGGCCCAAATTGTCGAAAAATATTTAGCCTGGTCAACCGCGTATCAGGAAAACCAAATCACTATTATGTATGATACCATGTGGGACGGCACCCGGATTATGGCCGAGAATATCGCCCGGGGCATTAAACAGCAGGACAGCGATGTTACCTTGAAATTGTTCAATATTTCCAAATCGGACAAGAATGATGTTATCACCGAGGTGTTTAAGTCGAAGATGGTTCTTGTCGGCTCCCCGACTATCGGCAAGGGTATCACCAGTGGAACTGCCGGCATTCTCGAAGAAATTGAGGGAATGCGCTTTAAGGATAAAAGCGCTGCCGCGTTCGGGTGTTACGGTTGGAGCGGCGAATCCGTTAAAAAAATCTCCGAATGGTTGAGTAAAGCAGGATTCACGGTGGTCAACGACGGAATTAAGTGTTTATGGAATCCTGATGAAGCAGCCCAAGCGGCCTGTGTTGATTTTGGCGCCTCGCTCTGCCAGTAACATTAGTGCCTGGCCGAAAATAAGCTAAGTTGCTTGCAGAGTATGTTGAGGATAAGTTCGCACTCTGAGAGGCCGTCAATATTGGGTATCGAAAGTGCTCGAAGAGTGCGAATCCCGCGTAAAAAACCGCAACCGTTTTGTGGGCAAGAAAAGGATTATAAAAAATGAAAGTAATTGTTGTTGGAGGCGGAGCTGCCGGTATCGCGGCGGCAATAATGTCGGCTAAAAATGGAGCGAAAACTCTACTGATTGAATCAGAGAGTACGATAGGAGGCGATTTGTTCTCCGGCATGCCGATACTGGGGGCCTATACCTCGCGGGGAAAACGCTGCACCTCCGGTGTAATTGATGAATTGTCAGAATATGTTAAAGCTTTCAACCCCCGTGGCTATCTCGGCCCTATTTGCGATTGGCGTACCGTCTACGGCTTGTGTTTCGACCCGGAAATTTTGCGGCTGGCTGCCCTACATCTACTGAAAAAATATAATGTGCAATTACTGCTGAATTCCACGGTCATTGAAGCTGCGGTTGCACAAGGACGACTCAAAACGTTGCAAGTGGTTGGCAGAAACGGTTTTCGTTCCGTTATTAATTGCAGTTGCGTCATAGACGCTTCAGGAGGCGGTAATCTTACCGCAATGGCGGGAGGGGACGTTTTTAATGGAGACGAGGATGGTTTGTTTCAACCCGTGAGTTTGATTTTCAGGATGGCGGATGTTGCATTTGAGCCTCTGCTGAAATTTATTAGAGATAATCCCAATGAAGCTTTGCTCGCTGAAAATACTGTCTTAAAAAAGACCCGTCAAGAAGCCGCTGAGGCGCTTTACAATGCCGGCTACCCCTACGTGGCGATTTCCGCAAACGGAAAAATTATGGGAGAAGCCATTGAGACAGGAAAACTGCACCCGTGTACGGCAGCGTTTATTACTCCAACTTCCACGCAACGCGGCGAGGTTTGCATAAATGCAACCAGGATAGCAAAATTAAATTGTATCGATGATTTTTCTATTTCTGCCGCGTTACCACAGCTTGCCGAACAAGTCGCAAGTACCGCGCGCTTTTTCGAAGAGAGGATTCCCGGTTTTGAAAAGGCTTCAATCTCATCCATCGCGCATCGTGTGGGCATTCGGGAAACCGGCAGAATAAAGGGAGAATATACTTTAACTCGGGAAGACGTAATTAATGCGGTTGAACATTGTGATTCTATTGCCCGGGGGGCTCATCATGTGGATATTCACGGAGCCGGAACAGAACAGGTAAGAATACCAGTCAGGGACGGCCTGGCTTACGACATCCCTTATCGGTGTCTCGTTCCGCAAAAACTGAAAAACGTTATTGCTGCGGGACGTTGCCTCTCATCCGACCGTGGAGCGAATGGTTCGGCAAGAGTAATGGGTACCTGTATTGCCACCGGGCAGGCGGCCGGCCTGGCTGCCGCTGTTTTACTGAAAGAAAATAAAAACGACTTCCGCGCAATCGAACCTTCAAGCATACGTGCAGGTCTAAATTTGTCCGCCATGGAATAACCAACATGACTGAACCACTTCCTGAATCCGTGATAAATTGGATCGTAGTCTGTCTGTTTCAGGTATATTGTACCGCGCGAAAGTGTTTTTGATAAAAAACAAAAAAATGCAATAGTCGACACTGTCGTCGGCTATTTTGAGACGAAACGATGGAAAAAGATACGGGACATCTGTTATTTGAGCTGGATTATACGGAAGCCTTTGAACAGGGCGCGGCGGTTTGGCTGATAAGGCGCCGCAACCGGAATCTGGGGAATCTGCTGCTTTCCGAGCATCGGGATTACTATATTCAGATACTGCACCGGATGCTTTATTTCCGGCGTGAACATGAACTGGAACCGCTCAACGAAGATATTCATGTTGCCGTAAAAACCGCGATTGAACAGACTTCTGCCGACGAGTATCCCGATGCGTTGTTCAATCGACACATGAATCAGTTGGTAGAGTGGAATCTGATTTCCTGTCGCGTGGAGAAAGAACGTCTGCGCGGCTATCGGGATGAAAGACGTGACCGTTTTCGCTACCGCCTGACCGATGAAACCGTCTCTTTCCTCTATTGGCTCGAAGAGCGCTTGCGCGCGGCAGATGAAGACCGCGTCGAGGATGCCGGGGATTTGCTGGATTTTGTGGTTTCGCGTTTGCGGGAGTTGCGCCGGACTCTCGGACGCCTGAGTGCGGGCAAGGCCGATGATGAGGATATGAATCGGAAGGCTGCCAGTGTGGTGTTTTTGCTGCACAACGCTAATGAATATACTGAGCGCATCAGTCGGCGTTTGTCTGAAACTTCCGAAAAAATGGAATGGTTTTTATTGCGCAACTACAACATCGATGAGGCGCGAAAAGTAATTGAAGAGCTGCGGATATATCTGGGCGGTTATCTGAAACGGATTCATATTTTACGGCAGCAGATATTGGCGGAACTCGAGAAATTGCGGAACTCGAACACATTGCGCGATTGCTTTCAACGTTATACCCGTGAGGTACAAAAAATTCCCCGATTTATGCGCGGTTCCGGCCTGGTTGAGCCGCCGGACAGAATTATTGCCAATTTACATGCCTACTATTGCCAGCAGGGCAAAATTGATGCTTTGTGTGATCGTGTCAATACCTCGGCAATGAAAGTGTGGGGGAAATTGAGCGCGCATCTCAGGGAATTAGAACGCCGCAACCACCGCCGCGCGGAAATCGACCGGCATCTCAGCGAGCTTTGCGACCTGCCGGATAATGCCGTGCCGGTTGATTTCTTCCGCCGTCTGATCGCGTCTGCCGCCATGCTGAGTGATCCGAATCATTGGGATGAGTTTACCAGGGCGCAACCGCCGCAGCCGCGTTTCAGCAGCACTCAGGTGAAACGTCCTACCCGCGCCTATCTGCCGCCGCCGCGGGCAGGCGTATCGGCTCCGGTGGTTTCGCTGGACGAAGCCAGGCTG
>JAGYNC010000083.1 GCA_018400135.1 Victivallaceae bacterium | reverse complement strand
CACGGTGTAAATGCGCGTAACGTGATAACTCACTTGTCGTCGGGGAACCGGGCTTGTTTGTACTCGATCATTCTCTATAAGATACTGAGTCAATCGTCCGGAATAACTCAGGAGATATTTCCAAGATGTACAGAGGTAAAACCTGCCGCAATCGCCTGTTTCCGGATTGCAAACAAAGTTTCTCTGGGCGTGCGGGGGCTATCGAAATAGTGGTGAGCGGGGAAGAACGCCGAGAAGTGCAACGGTACATCTTTATCGAGATTATCCTCCACCCACTGCAGCCAATCGTCAATCATTTGTGGTGAATCATTTTTCTCCGGAATAACCAGATTCGTAAGCTCAAGGTGTTTTCCCATATCATAAAGTAATTTTATTGATGCCAAAACCGGAGCAAGAGAAGCTTGCGTCATGGTACGGTAAAACTCTTCAGAAAACCCTTTCATATCGATATTGGCAGCATCAATATGAGCAAAAAGCTCAGTTGCCGCAGCCGACGAAATATAACCATTCGAAACCAGTACAGTTGCCAGATTGTGTTGATGGGCAAGCTTTGCAACATCAATCGCATACTCAGCGAATACTGTCGGCTCATTGTAGGTAAAGGCAACGGAACGGCATCCCTGATCGACTGCCGCTGAAACTATTTCTTCTGGCGAGACATACCGTGCTTGACCGGGTGAACCATAACGTCCACGGGACAGTGCCCCGTTCTGACAGAACAAACAGTTAAGATTGCACCCGAACGTGCCCAGAGAAAAAGTGGTGGTTCCCGGCATAAAATGGGCAAGCGGTTTTTTTTCGATGGGATCAATGTGCATCGCCACCGGGCGACCATAGGACAACGAAACCAGTTCTCCGTCGATATTTTTCCGCACCGCGCAAAAACCACAATCGCCCGGCGCAATGTCGCACTCACGCAGACACAGCAAACACTTTATCCGATTATTTTCTCGAAGTTCCCACCATCTGGCAGGATAAAAACGATGTGGTTCAGCCATTTTTCTTTTCAAAATTAATCATAAAATCTATAAGTTGTTCAACGCCGGCCAATGGCATGGCATTATAGATACTGGCACGAATACCACCCACTGAGCGGTGTCCCTTAAGGCCAATCATTCCGTTAGCTGCCGCATCCTTGACAAATTTTGCTTCGAGTTCTTCAGAAGGCAGTCGGAAGACTACATTCATCCTGGAACGGCTTCCCGGATCGACCGGACTCCGATAAAAATCTGAAGTATTAAGTAAATTATAGAGAGCATCAGATTTGGCATCATTAATCTCTTCGATCACCTGTAAGCCGCCCTTTTCTTTTAGCCAATCGGTAACCAGCTTCAACATGTAGACAGCAAAAGTCGGCGGAGTGTTGAACATGGAACCATTGTTGACGTAGGTATCGTAACGCAACATTGTCGGAATACTATCCGGAATTCTTGTTGTCAAATCATTACGAATAATCACCAGAGCAACGCCACTGGGACCGAGATTCTTTTGCGCGCCTCCATAAATCAACCCGAAATCGTCAACATTAACCACTCGTGACATAAAATCGCTGGACATGTCGGCTATTAGTGGCACGCTTTCGGGTACTGGCGGAAAAGCGTGATACTGAGTGCCGGCAACGGTATTATTGCTGGTAATATGCAGATAAGCCGCATCGGGTGTCGGTTTCCAATGCCGAATAACAGGAATCCGGTCGTAATTGCTTTCTTTACTGCTGCCAACAATATTGACCTGGCCAAACCTCTTTGCCTCTTTTATCGCTTTTGCGGACCATGTGCCGGTATCAGCATAATCAGCTACTCCTCCAGCAGGCAATAAATTCATCGGAATCATGCAGAACTGCATACTGGCGCCGCCCTGAATAAAACAAACAGAGTAATCATTGCTGACATTCATCAACTCTCTAACATTCTCTTCAGCCGTTTCAATGACTTTGGAAAATTGTGAACCACGATGAGAAAGTTCCATAATACCGCAATCGGAACCATCATAATCACAAAATTCCTTTTGCGCTCTCAACATCACTTCTTCCGGCAACATAGCCGGACCGGCGCTGAAATTGTACACTTTCATAAGACCTGCGCTCCTTTAACTAAACATATTGAAAAATTATCACCTGTCACCGCGAACAATGCGATTAGAAGTAGTGATAACACTCACAACTCTACAATTTATTTGTCCAAAAAGCAATCCGTAAACACTATAAAACAGCGATTTATTTTCGTTGCGGCGAATTGGATTTATATCTGAATCAAGTAGTCTCAGGGAGTCTCAGCAGCCGCCACTTCCACAGGGCTGAGAACAGAGCCGCACTGGTCAACAGCATGCAAAAATAGAGAAAAACATCGCCATAGCGAGTATAAAATGTTGGTTTGGGATTGATCGGCACCGTTACCCTGATTACTCCAGCGCGGCGTCCGCGCGCTTCCGGATCGGGCCGACGTTGTCCGGAGGTATCCGTGGTCTCAAACAGGCAATCCGAAATATAGCCATTGGGTTGGATCAGACAACTGGCGCTGTTATTGCCATTGCGCAGCATCGGCAGTCCGGTCTCCACGGTACGAAAAACCGCGTTGGCCAGATGTTGTTCAGGTTCAGAACTGGTTGGATACCAGGCATCATTGGTAATAACCAGCAACAGATTGGCTCCGCTCAAGACTTCGCGTCGGGCAATGTAGGGGAAAATATCCTCGAAACAGATACTAATGCCTGCCTTAACTCCCGGGTAAACGGGTAACGGGTCGAAGCTTGCTCCAGGTGTCAAATCCCGCTTCATATCAATCCGACTGACAATCCATTGAGGAAGGAAACGGCGGAACGGCACATACTCGCCGAACGGCACCGGATGAACCTTGTCATATCTGGCTTTGATTTTGCCGTTCGTGTCAAATAAAAAGGCGCTGTTCAAAGTACCCGGTTCACGTTTTGTTCCCGGCGGCAAATCTTCAAAATCGATGGTGCCGATCAACAGAGGAATACCGGTATCCTGGATTAACCGAAACAATTTATGACGATAGCTGCGGCATAATGGATGCGCGCCGCGATAGGGATAAGGAACGGCGGTTTCGGGCCAGATAATTAAATCGGGTTTTATTATGGATGCGCTTGTTATTTCACGCGAGAGTTGCAAATAAACCTGCAAAGCATCTTCAGCCTGTTGGTCTGTGGCCTGGCGACACTGCTGAATATCGCCCTGTACCAGCGCGACATCAAAAACAACATGTTTCTCCGGTTTTTGCTGGAGCATGATGGTGTTGCTGGCAAAGATAGTCAGCATCAACAGCGTCAAAGCGAGAATCAAGGGAACCGGTCGCCGGTATTTGTGTTCCCGCCAACCCTGCCAGCCATTTTTTATTGCGACAGCCAGGGCAATATTAACCAGAACAATCAGAAAACTTAAGCCATAAGTACCGGTCCAGGCAGAAATTTGCAGCAATGACAGATTGCGCCATTGGCTTACCGCCACGTAGTTCCAGGGCAACGCTCCCGCCCTGCCCCATTCCATCACGCACCACCAGCAAGCCAATAGCGTTGCCAGCAGGAATTCACGCGCGTGCGACGCGGAGTAGCTGCGACACGCGTCATAACCTTTAGCCAGAACCGCATTCGGCACCACAACAGCACGGTGCATCACCGGCACCAGCATTGCCCAACATGCGGGATAGAGCGCCAACACCACAGCCATCGCATAGGGAATTGCCGGATGGATTTCGCGCAGCCAAAAGAAACCGGTAAACGCCCAGCCCAATCCCCAGACAAAACCGTTCAGCCAGGCGGTACGGGCACGGGCCTCACATGACAACCAGTACAGTGGCACGATGGCAATCCAGGCGGCCAGATGCCAATTAAGCGGTGGCATTGATGAACTCAATAACATACCAGCACAAAATAAAAGCAGGAGGCGCAACAAAGCAACAGAACGCCGCACGCGCACGGTTTCATTGCCTGCTCGCAAATTATTCTTTTTAAAATTGAAAAACTTGTTGATTTTCAGCATAAAACTCTTTATCCTTAATTAGTGCCTGAACGAAAAACTTTTTTTTCGTCGGCACTAAATAAAAGAATTCAAGACAATTTACCCTTCGAAGGAATTGCTATACGATCAAAATGGCTTGACATGTTCATCCGAATCCGGGATATCCAATAGTAGTTTCAGCGCTTCGCGATTAATCTGAAATATCGCACAAGACTTGCTGGTTACGATTGGTATGAAAATTTCAGGGTTAGATTCAGCCCAGGTTTTTTCAATGGTAAAATGTTGCGCAGTTTGCTCGAAACGCGCCCGCTCATTGGGTTCCAGGGCGGTAAGCACCAGTAAGTTTGCGCCAACCAAATTAAGATTACTGAACCAAATCTCTCGATTGAGGACTTCACGATATAATGGCACCGCGTAGCTGTAAGTTTTTTTTCCGTAGCGAAGCCAGTAATCATACGAATTACTGTTTTGTGGACCGGATACGCTGCAATAAATAACCCGGTTACGCATCTGCGGCCCCACCAGCGCGTATGGGATATTGGCGCCGGCATAGGCGATAGTCAACGGAGGATTCGGATAGGAATTTTTGTTTACCAAACGCAAAGCAGGCTCATAATCACCGATGTCTCCCAACGCAAGGGTTGCATCGCGGTACGCGACTGAAAGACGTTTTCCAGCAAACAAGACAACCATCAAGCATAGCAATGCGCCGCACATAAACTGCCAACGGGAACGCTGAATTTGCATTATAAAAAACAACGCGAAAGCCATCAGCAGTAGCCACAGAATGCCGGGGATATACCAGGGGAAAGGAATATCATTGAGGAGAAGCACCAAATTAATCAAAGAGAATCCGGCCAGTATCGGCAGTATAACCAATGCTTTTAGGAGGTCATTTTTAAGGCGATCGATGAGAAAAGCATTGCCGGCAATACCAATAATCACCGGCAGAAAGAGAAAGCGACATACGGCATTATAAGGATTGATAAAAACAAAAGCCAGTATCCATATAACGAAAATCAGCGGCAGAAAAACCAATCTTGAAATTTGTTGTCTTTGATAAAAGAGTCCGACTCCCCAACCAATCAATCCTGACCCGGTCAACACCAGCAACGGCAATCCGAAATAATCAACAACCATACCGGGAAACTCATTTAACGTGTTCATGGTGTAACCATATGGATGGGCGCAATCCAAAGCGTATGGACCGGCAAACAAACGATGGCCGAAAACAGTAATATCTGCGGGGAAAAGTGGGTTGCCATAAAGTTTTAGATTTCTGAAATACCACCAGCCGCCACCCAATATCAACGTCGGGATTGCGGCAAAAGCTGCTATCCAATGACGTTTAACGATTACCACCCCAAAAAGCAGCAAAGTTACTGGCAATACGTAGGGGATCATACCGGTCTTTATGCCGACGCAAATTCCACATGACAACGCCCCCAATAGGGCATAAACCCCAAGTGGGCGCCGCAAATATTCAAGCAGGAACAACAAAGCAACGAACAACATCGCCTGGGCTGGCAGATCAGAGTATGCAGAAAAGGCATTAACATCATAATGCTGAACAAACAACGGTCCCAGCATAATAAACGAGGCCGGGGCAATGGCACTTAACCGGTTGTTGACAAAATGCAGCATGATGCGATATATCGCAGCGGCTAACAGGCCGAGAAAAATCAAGTTGACGCAATTCAGCAGAAAGTCTGAATTTAGTAAATCCATCACTGCGGCATTAAACGCCCAGGCATTTGCCGGAGAAAATGCCGGGGTCAAATCACCAAAAACAGTTGGGACATGAAAAATACAATTTTCCTGAAGCCAACGCACGGGAATATAGAGGTGGTAGGCCATTGTATCCCAGCGTCCGGGAGTAAAAGGCAGATAGATAGCTGCTCCCAGAACAATAATCATCAGCCACATGGTGATAATTACTTTTTCGATACCGCCGAAACATTTTGCTACAATAACAATCCGGTTATGTGGGACAACCCACGCCACTCCCATCGCCAGCAAAACACATACAACCAAAATAATATTGGCAAAAAGTAAACCAAACAGCCCGAGAATAGCGGTGACCAACGCCAGCATCAAATAAAGCAACGGAATAACAACAATCATCCATTCGGTCAGTTCAAGCCGTAATGTAGTGTGTCTGAATAATACAGCAACCACCCTGGATACTATCACCCAGGACGCACCGAATGTCAGGATCAGACGCACAAGATAAATCAAATCTCTGCTCCAGCCGGCATTTTCCGGCACGACAATGTCAGCAGCAAGTAGCAATGAGGTCAGCAAAGCCATGCCGCCGATCAAGAACATTGTTTTGAGGTAACGCGTTTGTTTTTCCATTAAACTCATTGCCATTTTATGTCTCCTTAAAAACGCTTACGTTCTGTCAAAACTGACAGAACTTTTTCCTGTGTATACTCTATAAGGTTAACGAGAGCGGCTGACGATTGGGGCTGCCTTTACTCTTATAGAGTATAAATTAAGCAGTTGGCCGCATTTACCGTAAATACAAGACGGCTTTCGGGTTTAATAATGAATATACTCTCTAAGGATAAAAATTAAAATTGATTGCAACGATTTAAAAAATAACGCAAATACAGTGAAGAGTGAATAATGTAAGGTCCACCGAAGTTCAAGGTTGGTTCGTAGCAGTTCAGGAGAAAAATCCAGTCCGGCGCCGATATAACCGCAAGCAAACACTATAATATTGGTAATTCCCGCAACAATCCTGAATGACAAATCAATTTGAGGGAAAGCGGAGAAAAGACTACTCAAGGATTTGTTGTTCCAGCATAAGAACAGGTAATGGATTTAACACTATTCCAAAGTGGACTGTTTAAAATAATTTTTTTCCGTTCACGAGTAGCCAACGCTATCGGCACATGGGTAAAATAATCGTGCCAATGACCGATTACCATATCGGTGCGTCCGGACATTGCGGCATGAACTGCCTTCTGTGCCAACATGATACAGAAAACGGCATCCGTCCCGAAAGCCGGCAGGCTTCTAATCATATAGCTTGGATCAAAATACTTGACATTGACTTCCATCGATATGCTATTGAAGTGTTCTTCAATCTTTTCTTTCAAGAAGGGGCCGATGTCCTGGTGTAATTTGTTGCCGGAAGCATCAGTTTCCGCAGTGTTATCAGAGAAAAATTCCTGCCCGGCTCCTTCGGCAACCATGATTACAGCATGTTCTTTTTCTGTCAGGCGTGTTTCCAGTCCTGTCAATAGCGAATTCGGGCCGTCGCCGTTCAACTCGAATTTTTCTTCCGGCACCAAACAATAATTGACATGGGAGTTGGCCAGTGCCGCGTAGGCAGCAACAAACCCGCTATCTCTCCCCATAACTTTCACCAGACCAATACCGTTAAAAGAACCTTTCGCCTCATTATGAGCGGCAGTAATAACTGAATTTGTTGCGTAAACCGCAGTTTCAAATCCAAATGACTGGTCAATGAAATTAATATCATTGTCGATTGTTTTAGGAATACCGATAACACTGATTGCCAGCTTACGTTTTTTTATTACCGCGGCAACATCATGGGCACAACGCAGAGTGCCGTCACCTCCAATACAGAACAAGACGTTGATATTCATTCTGATCAGCGTATTAACCATTGTGCTCTCGTCCTGACGTCCACGGGATGTACCGAGAATGGAACCGCCACTTTCGTGGATATTATCGACATTATCTTCATTCAACAATAAAGGCTGTAAGCCGAATTCCGGAATTAGTCCCCGATACCCATAGCGGACACCGTAAACTACCGGAACTTCATATTGCAGAATCAACGTCCGCACCAATCCCTTAATAACATCATTTATTCCCGGACACAGCCCGCCGGCGGTAAGAATAGCAGCCTTCGTCCATGCCGGATCATGAAAAATTTTATCGCGGGGCCCTGCCTTTTCGAAGGCAAGGATATCTTCCTCATTGTTAAGACAATGCTTTAATTCAGCCGGGTCAGACGAATATACGACGCTGGCATCGTCAGCGATAAAATCGGTTTCTTCCAATGGGGAGTCTATTCCTGAACAGCCGAGTTTTTCCACTGCAAAATCGGCTGTTGTTGGATATTTTTGAATTGTCATTTATTATTTATATCCTTTATTTTTATAAGTTAATCCGGGCAGTCTGAAAGCGTATCATTCGTAACGCCTCGCTCTTTGGTGGGGGTCGAGGCTACGACACCCGAGGAGGAACGATTAGTGCTCTGTAAAGCTTAAAATTTCGTTTGGATTGCAATTGTTGTTAAAACACTTATTGATAATAAATTATAGCAATTTTACCGGCTCACCCATTAGGTTAAATAGAAAAATTCAAGACAATTTACCCTTCGGGGAAATTCATTGCCAAACCAGCCAGATTCATTCATTTCGGAATTTGGGGCTAGAGATTAGCGTCAGGCTATAAAATACAACAAGAGAAGCGATTGTCAATATCATCCGGCGAAGAACAATTTAATTAGTGCCAAAACGCACCACCATGAATATTCTGGCCTTATCGCCAAGATTTTCAATACAGTGATGAACATCACACTCGTAAATCACCACATCTCCTTCAGCAAGGGTAGCGGCTTTATCACCGGCAGAAACTTTAACTCGTCCTTCCAAAACAGTCAAAATCTCTTCAGTACCGGAGATATGAGAATTCGACTTGAATACCGCTCCAGGTTTAAACGTCAAAAGATATAGTTCCAGATCTTCCGCCATGGCAATGGGAGAAAGAACATTGATATGAACTCCGGCAGCATCGGTATCAAGAGAAGTAATGTCATCACGACGATTGACTTCAAATTTGCGAATTTTCTCACCTTCACCGCGAATTAATAAATGGAGGTCGGTATGCAATGCCTGGGCAATTTTCCAAACAATTGCGACAGTCGGATTAACCTTATCAGATTCAATTTGTGACAGCATTGCTTTGGAAACACCACTGGCTCGCGCCAGGTATTCAAGCGACCACTTGCAACTCAAACGTACTTTTTTTACATTTTTCCCAATTGGCGGCAGGGATTGTTGACGATTTTCCATAAGTTCACTCTCAAAATGACGCTTTGCGCCGATTGAATATCTTCCGATATCGCGGACTCGGGCGGCGAGTAAGGCCCGTCTTAAGGCCTGCCGACATTATAAAACGATTTGACTTGTTGATCAGAAAGGGCGCGGCTAAAAATGGCAACTTCGTCTATATACCCCTTGAAAGGTTGAATGGTGCTGGGGCTGCGTCCAACCAGCGTAATCGGGTTAGCGCTGACAAAATTCGCATCCGGGCGAAGTGCGGTCTCGCCAACCGGTTCTCCGTTAATAAAGAGAGTTAACTTGCGTTTACGCCGATCAACCACAAAGCCCGCGAAAGACCATTCAGTCATATTGGAACAAGTTCTTGCAACCGACACTCCCCTTAACTTATTATCAACCATAGCCACTTGTACATCTGCACCATAGCGGGACAAGCTCCAGCTCGGGGTTGTCGGCAAATTATCGTTTTTAGCCAGCAAAAACCCGGTTCCATCGTGAGACGATGCTTTAAACCAAAGTAAAACAGTAAAATTATTCCTGCCGGGGTCGAATAAGCCTTTGTCCCTGATCAACATATATGAATTATTCCCACCGGGCAGATAAAGCGCGCCTTTGCCCGGCCAACGACCGTGGCGAGTTTTTGCGCTTTCAGAAACCGAACCTGGCAGCGTTATTTTTGCCATATTATTAACTTCAAGCGGCGCTTCACTTTCAAAAATATAATATCCCAGTAACGCCGGATCATTACTTATAACGCTAACATGCTCACTCCATCGATCAAACTTCATCTGTTCCGCTGCACGTATTGACAACGGCACGGCAATCGCAGCGATCAAAGCGACAACACAAATAAATATCAACAAAATCAATCTAAACAAATGGGGTCTATCAATACTCATGGGGTCTCCTCCACCGCTGTGACAGTTGAGGCAGGTGTTGACGCCTGATAGTTATAGGTATTTACTCCGAGGTCTTCGCCCGGAGCGTTGGTAACGCGACTTTTCATCAAATCAAATTCCTCATCAGGAACTGCCGGGGCCGTCAAAGCAAATATTATCACTCCCAACAGTGCCGCCCCCAGCAGCACTCCTGCGGCAAGCGCAATTCGAAGCGCGCGAGACCCGGCGTCTAAACTCGACGTAAAATGTGCAACCCCTTCAAATTTTTTCAATGATTTACCATGTTGCGCCATCTGAACAATTGAGGAAAAAGCCGGAGCCCGATTTTCTCGT
>JAGYNC010000082.1 GCA_018400135.1 Victivallaceae bacterium | reverse complement strand
AATGAAAAGTGCAAAATGAAGAATTGGAGATGGAGGGCTGGGCTCCGTGGTAGCCTGAAAAGTAGTGCCAGATTTAGCCTTGAACCGGCACTGACAGCATGTTGGCATGTGAATACCACGTTGGAACAAAGGAAGAGTCGCGGCGTAAGGCTACGCCTGCGACTACTTGGCGGTCGCGCAGGAGCACGACCCTCCGCCGCGCCAGGGGCGCGGGGATAATACGGGCAAAGCCCGTGGAGGGACGGTCTCCGTGCCGTCCGTAAAAACAGTGCCACGTGTAGCCTTAAACCGGCGCCGGCATAACGTTGGCTTGGAGTTCAGAAAACATAAAAACAGCAATGGGATGAACGTGTTCAAGTTAGACAATATTTTCAAATGGGTGTGCCTGGGTTGCGCCGCACTGACCGGTTTGTTGTTGGTTGGATTCTTTATTCAACTGATTATCAGTTCGTCAGAAGCATGGCGCGAGTTCGGACTCGGGTTTCTCATCTCCACTGAATGGGATCCGGTAAACGATCAATACGGCGCGCTGCCGAGCATTGTCGGGACACTGCTTACTACCGCAATCTCGCTGTTATTAGCATTGCCCCTGGCTTTCGCGGCGGCATTTTATCTGGCGGACGCGCATCCGGCAATCGGCGAACCATTGGGGCACGCGATAGATTTGCTTGCGGCAATTCCCAGCGTTATCTACGGTATGTGGGGATTGTTTGTGCTGGCGCCACTGATGCAGAAATATGTTCAGCCGTTTATGGTGGATACACTGCAATTGCATCAGCTACCATTTGTTAAAGATGAATTCAATGGGTTCGGCATTCTGACTGCCGGACTGATCCTCGCGATTATGATCCTGCCCTACATCTGTGCCATCTTGCGCGACGTTTTTCAGATGACACCGCCGATGCTGCGAGAATCCGCCCATGGTGTCGGATGCACCAAATGGGAAACTGCCAAAGACATTGTGTTCAAATATGGCATTCGCGGTATTTTAGGCGGAGTTTTTATCGGATTGGGACGGGCACTGGGAGAAACTATGGCCGTACTGTTCGTTATCGGCAACATCATTGATATGCCGGATTCGATTTTTGCTGGCGCCACCACCATTTCGGCAACCCTGGCTAATAATTTTGCCGAGGCCGATGGCATACAGCGCAGCGCTTTGTTCGCGCTCGGCCTAACCCTGTTGACCATGTCTTTTGTGATTCAGGTGATGGCACAACATTATCTTCATGCAACCAGCGCCAAACGGGGTGAAAAATGAGAAGAAGAGGATTATCGTTCAGAAAACTCAGTGATCGCCTGGTACGCCTGTTCTCGACTATTGCCGTACTGCTGGCAGTTGGCGCCATGCTATGGATTATTATCGTTGTGGTTATCTACGGCGCCAAAGCATTGCAGTGGTCATTCTTCGTCAACCCGTCTAAACCCTATGGAATACCCGATGGCGGCATTGCCAACGCCTTACTGGGTTCGGTAATTATCACCCTGGGAGCAACATTGTTGGCGACTCCTCCGGCGCTTGCAGCTGGAATCGCATTATCCGAATTTAAGGATTATAAAAAGTTGATGTTTCTCCTGCGGTTTTCTGCCAATGTCATGATGGGCATGCCATCGGTATTGGTCGGCTTATTTGTCTATATAATTATGGTAGTGCCGTCTGGAAACTTTTCGGGCTTTGCCGCATCGGTGGCACTGGCAATTATTATGTTCCCGGTTATTATGCGCACTACTGAAGATATGCTGGCAATGGTACCATACACGCTGCGTGAATCCGCTTTGGCTCTGGGCATGACCAGAATGCGCACCACACTCCATATTGTCTGTATGAGCGCCAGAAAAGGACTTTTGACTGGCATCTTGCTGGCATTGTCCCGGGTCAGCGGTGAAACCGCGCCATTATTGTTTACCGCGATGTTTGCCGATGGCTGGCCGAACAACTATTTTACCGGGCCAACCGCCAATATGCCAGTGCTGATTACTGAATACACCACTAATTCGCCATTTGCAGCCATGCATGAGGCTGGCTGGGGTGCGGCGCTGGTAGTTACCGCGCTGGTACTCATAATCAATGTTATTACGAGAATAATTTTCAGGGAGAAAGGGCATGGCCATTAAAATCCACGCAAAAAAACTGAATTTTTATTACGGTGCCCATCAGGCGCTGTTTGACAATTCATTGGAAATTGAAGCAAACCGCATCACTGCGGTTATCGGCCCCTCCGGCTGTGGCAAGTCCACACATTTGCGTATCTACAACCGTATTTTTGAACTTTACCGCGATCAGCGTGTTGAAGGAGAATTATTGATTGACGGCAAAAATGTACTGGCACCAAAGGTCGATGTACTTGAACTGCGCCGTAAAATTGGGATGATTTTCCAGAAACCAACACCATTTCCGATGTCCGTTTTTGATAACGTTGCTTATCCGCTTAAACTACACTTCAAACTCTCAAAAACTAAAATTGCCGATAGAGTCGAACAGGCGTTACGCGGCGCATCACTCTGGGACGAAGTAAAAGACAAACTCAAGGCCAGCGGCCTGGCGTTATCCGGTGGCCAGCAACAGCGCCTCTGCATTGCCCGCGCCATCGCCGCCGAGCCGGAAATTCTGCTGATGGACGAACCCACCAGCGCCATTGATCCGGTAGCCACACTAAAAATTGAAGAACTTATGCTGGAGTTGAAGAAAAAATTTACCGTAATGATTGTCACTCATAACATGCAGCAAGCGGCACGAATCAGTGATTACACCGCCTTCTTTTTCCAGGGATATATCATTGAGTTCGGTGAAACTGAACAAATTTTCACCAATCCGCAAAAAACCAAAACCGAAGAATACATAACCGGGAGATTTGGCTGATGAAAGCACACTTTATCCAGGCCCACACAATCCTTAAAGAAATGATAGCGGAAATTGCCGCCAAAGCGGAACAGGCAGTACAGTCGGCAGTTGATGCCGTCGACAAAAACAATGTAGCCGCCGCAACCAGGGTAATTGCTAACGACGCAAAAATTGACGAAGCGGAGATCAAAATTGAGGAGGAATGTCTAAAAATTTTGGCTCTTCACCAGCCTGTTGCCAGCGATTTACGACAAGTCATCACCATCCTCAAGGTCAACAACGAAATTGAACGCGTCGGCGATCTCGCAGTCAATATTGCCGAACGCGTCGCAGATATGGCGTTGTATCAGGAACGTAAAATCGAAAAATTCGATTTCCGTGATATGGTAAACAAAGCCAAAGCTATGTTGAAACAAGCTTTAGACGCCATGACCTACCACGATGTGGCAATTGCAATGGAAGTAATCCGGAGCGACGACGAAGTCGATATCATTCATCGCAATAACTATGGCAAAACGCGGGATATGATTTTACGTTATCCGGACGAAGCTCAATATTATATGGACTGTTTGACAGTATCACGTTGCCTGGAACGCATTGCCGACAGTGCCACGAATATTTGCGAAGACGTTATCTATCAGGAAAATGGGCACATCGTTCGCCACCAGCATTCGGTCAAATCAGATGCGTCGCAATGAATTTTCCCGAAGGGTAAATTGTCTTGACTTTTCTATTTATCCCAATGGGTGGGTCGGCGAAATTGCTATAATCTATTATCAATAAGTGTGTTAACAATAATTACAATCCAATTTATCACTGATTCAGGAGGATTTTAATTTCGTTATGGCTCAAGAAAAAATATTGTTGATCGAGGATGAAGCTGAGATCCGCGAACTCATCAAGCTCGCGCTTGAAGCGGCCGGTTACACCACGATATATGAAGCCGACAATGGTGAAGATGGACTGGGTTTAGCCAGGTCACGTCAGCCCGATTTGATTCTGCTAGACCTGATGTTACCCGGCATGGATGGCTTAACCGTCTGTCGCAAACTCAAAATTGCTGAAGAAACCCGCAATATTCCCATCGTCATCCTTTCCGCGAAAAGCGAAGAATCGGATGTTGTTCTGGGACTCGAAATGGGGGCTGGCGATTACATCACTAAACCGTTCAACCGGAAAATTCTGGCGGCACGGGTACGCGCCCAGTTACGCAATATTTCTGAGCAGGAAAACAGCATTGAAATCCGATGTCATGGGCTGGTTATAAATCAAGAACTCCACAGCGCTAAACTTGATGGTGAAGAACTGGAACTAACCCGAAGCGAATTTGACATTCTCAACTTATTGGCCGGGCATGCCGGACGCGTCTATACCCGCAACCAGATAATCACCCGCATCAAAGGCGACGATTATCCGGTAACGGAACGCGCCATTGATGTGCAAATCGTAAACCTGCGCCGCAAACTCGGTGCCTGGGGAACAAACATTGAAACCGTGCGCGGCGTCGGCTACCGCCTCAAAGCGGATTATTAATGAAATATCGCGATAAAATTTTGTTCGGGCTGCCCGTCATGGCAGCAATTGTGGTAGTAGCATTTGCCGCACTTCTCTACTGGCAGACTTCACGCTTTGAATCCGCCTATATAAACGATGCTACTAACAACATTGCTCTTCAGGGAAGATTGGTTTCAAGTATTATCGCCCCCATGCTGAACGCAGGAAAAATCGACGCCGCTATCGAGTTCTGCAATAATTTTGATCGTAACGCGCTACGCCTGAGTCTAATCGATGCTTCAGGAAAAGTTGCCGCCGACTCCGCCGAGAATCCGGCGTTTCTGGACAACCACCTTCACCGCACCGAGATAGAGGCGGCCTTTTCCGGTATTCCAACCAGCATCATCCGTTACAGTGAAAGTCTGAACCAGTGGATGTTGTATCACGCAATACAGCTGAAAACTACCCACGGCAACTATGTGTTGCGTGCTGCTGTCTCCACCGACCACGCCTCCCGGGTGATTACCCTGGCAAAATGGAATATGTTGCTGGCTCTACTATTGGGTGGGGTCTCGGTACTGGCGTTGGCGCTCTATATCATCAGTCGCGTCCGGCGTCCACTACTCGCGCTACAAAATGCCGCAGCTGATATCGCCAACGGTAAGCTCGACGCGCATATCATCATACCTCCAGGCGGCATGGTACGCGACCTGGCCATTGATATTTCCGCAATGACCGAACAATTACAAACCCATCTAACCCGGGCAAAGGCCGAACGTAACGAAAAAAACGCCATCCTTAACACTATGAGTGAAGCAGTGCTGTTGTTCGCCGCCAGCGGAGACGTTATTCGCTACAACCGGGCCGCAGCGGCACTATTCTGTCTCCCCGAACATGATGCCAGGTTTAATCTCGCCCGATGCGGTATTCCTGAACTTTTACCGGCCGCGCACAAAACCCTTCAGCAAGGTGCTTCCTTTGAAAATGAATTTATCTTAAATAGAGATGGCGCTACTTTAACGCTGTTCATTAAGGGATGTATTCTGGAAGAATCAGAGACTGCCACAAAGCGCTTACTGCTGACCATCACCGATCTGACCAACCTCTCCCGACTTGAATCGTTTCGCAGCGATTTTGTGGCCAACGTTTCGCATGAAATCAAAACCCCCCTAACCTGTATTATTGCGGCGGTGGAAGCGTTGCTGGAGGAACCTTCTTCCAGTTCTGAGCAAACCGTAAAACTGCTGAAAATTCTAAAAAATCAGTGCCAACGTTTGAATAATCTGGTGGAGGATATACTGAGCCTGGCCGCGCTGGAACGCCAACAACTTGATCCGCAGCGTAATTTCGCCACAGTTGAGCTTGACACAATGTTGATCAACGCTGTCAATCTCTGCCTTGAAAAAGCAAAAAAAACCGGAATAGAACTTGCCGTTATCGAAAATCAACCTGCATCATGTTCCGGCGACGGTCAAATTATGGAGCAAGCTCTGCTCAATTTGATTAACAACGCCCTGAAATACAGTCGAAGTTCCAAAATAGAGGTATCACTATCCAAACAAGATAACCGTGCGATAATCGAAGTGCGTGACTACGGTATCGGCATTGCCCCTGAGCATCAGTCACGTATTTTTGAACGCTTCTACCGGGTACATCGCGAACGCAGTCGCGAACTTGGCGGCACCGGACTCGGTCTGGCTATTGTCAAACACATCGCGCAACTGCACGGAGGCACTGCCGAACTCGCCAATACCCCCGGCGGCGGTTGTTCCTTCCGAATCATCCTCCCACAATCTATGTCACAGCCCTAATCCGACTTCAAAGCCTTTGCCAGTATCGATGTTGTACTACTTTTCCTTGTTGATTCCAGCGCTCTTCAAAGTCGGTTTTTAACTCGCTGATATCAGGTTGCGGGTTTATCGGATTGAACAAATCAGACAAACTTACAACTTTCATAACATGCTCATAGTACCCTATATCATCAGTGGAAAAATGGAAGATGCCGCCGGGCTTGAGTACCCGATGTAAATGTCTCAGCAAATTAGAACTGATCAGGCGATTGCCGCGATGCTTCCCTTTGGGCCATGGATCTGGACAAAGTATGTGCAAACGGTCAATAGTGTTATCCGGAAGCATAAAACTCAGCAATGGCCCGGCCTCAACCCGCAACGGTATAACATTGTTGATATTTTCCCGGTGATTGCGTCCTGCCAGTTTACGCAAACGACCGATCATGATATCGGCGGCCAGTACCAATCTTTGTGGATGTAACCGTGCTAACTCGGATGTGAATGAGCCCCTCCCGCAGCCTAAATCTAATTCGACAATATCATTAAAATCAGCGGGTTTGTCAAACTGCAATATCCGGTAATCGCCATTAAGTATAACTATCTTATCATCTTCACTTTGATATCTCATTTTTTACAATAACTTTTGAAATTTAGATTTTTGGTGTTTAGTTATTAACATATAGCACCCATACAATGAGGCAATTGTTATCAATGTTAAAATCAATGAAAGTTGGCCTTTTTGCTTTTTATCCTGATGTTTTCCGGGCACCGCTGTGGCGTAAGCTTGCATCTCATCGGCAACTGGACATTTACGTCTATTACTTCACAACAGCAATATCATCCAAACCTCCTGTGGCAACCACCGACAATAACGCCGAGACCGCCGATCCCGTGGTAATATCAGGCTATGAAAGTAGGTTCATCCGCGTAACAGAACCCGATCCCTTCAGTGCAAAAATCCCGGATCCGGACACCTTTTTCAAGCGCGAGCTCTTTGACGTGGTCATTATTGACGGTTGCTTAAGCAGGTGCGAGCGACAAATCAGAAAATACGCAAAAAAATACCACTATAAAATTATTCTCCGTGGTGAAATGGGGTTGGCCGCTCAAATGATTTCCAACATGCCGGAAATTATGGTAAAAACACTTGATCGATATCCGGCTAGAATTCGCCGGAGGATTGATGCTTTTTGTCCCACGGGAAGAAACGCTGAACAACGCCTACAGGAACAGGGGATTGCACCGGAAAAGATTTTTCCGTCTCCTTTTTCAATAGACACGGAAGCGGTCAAAACTCAAAAAAAACTATATTGCCGTGAAATCATACAAAAAGAACTGGGCCTTCCTGATGATACCTTTGTATTTCTCTTTGCCGGAGATATAACCCCGAACGAATATCCCCTGACGGTTGTCGACGCAATTCTAAAGTTGCAAGATTATCCCAAAATCGCAATTGTATTTCTCGGAGAAGGTGAGTTGGCATCAAAAGTCGAAACGAAACTGCGTCCGATTCTGTCTGAAAGATTAGTGATGCCCGGGCGGTGTGATTTTGATTCATCCGGCTACTACTTTGCCATTTCCGATGTTCTTGTCATGCCTTCCGGACACGGCGCGGGTGGTCCAACTGTTGCGTTGGCAATGCATTGGGAAATGCCGGCAATCATCAGCGACCGTTGTGGGGAAGGGGGAGAACTGGTCATCAATGGCTTCACCGGCTTCTCATATCCAGATCAACAGGTTGATTCTCTGGTTCGCTATATGCGCAAATTCCTGGTTGACAAGGAACTTGCCGTTAAAATGGGGTTGGCCGCTTTGCACGCGGCAGAAAATTACACCATCAAAGAAGGAGTTGCCGGAATTATCAGCGCACTCAAATTTATCCTGAAGCCGTGATAAATCCGTTTATAGCAGGGGAAAAATGTGTCTAAAAATATTCCCTTGCCAGTATCCTGACTGAGTCTGCGGTAAAACCCGTCTTAAAGTTCCTCTATTTCCGGTTTCAGCGGACGGGTCATCAGTTCCCGGAGCGCGGCGGACGGGTCTTTGTTTTCGTAAAGAATAGCATAAACTTCCCGAATAATCGGACATTCAACATGGTTTTGCTGTGCAAGCTGAAAGGCGCTCAGCGTGGTTTTGACACCTTCGGCAACCACCATACCCATGTCCACCAGAATCTGTTCCAGCTTCTTTCCGCCACCGAGTTCCTCGCCAACGTGACGATTCCGGCTGTGTCCGCTGCAGCAGGTAACAATCATATCGCCGATACCGCTGAGTCCGGCAAATGTCTGGGGGTCTCCGCCCAGCGCCGCCCCAAGTCGGCTCGTTTCCGCGATGCCACGGGTTATCAACGCCGCTTTTGAGTTGTCGCCCAACTTCATACCATCAATAATTCCGGCCGCGATCGCCATGACATTTTTTAAGGCACCTCCAAGTTCAACCCCCACCACGTCTGAACTGCTGTAAACCCGGAAAAAGTGATTGGTGAATATGTTTTGCGCCAATTCAGAAAGTTCAGGATGCTCAGATGCGGCAACCACGGCAGTCGGCACTTCACGTGCAACTTCCTCCGCGTGACTTGGCCCTGAAAGCGCCAGATAACGGCAATCTCCCAGCACTTCCCGACAAATCTGACTAAGACGTAACAACGTGTTATTTTCGATACCCTTGGCAACATTTATCAGGCTGTGTTGCGGTGGCGAGAAGTAAGGCTTTAACTGCGTTAATACGCCTCTGGCATACTGGGTGGGAGACGCGAGAAGCAGAATGCGTTCACCCCTCACCGCGCGCGCGAGGTCTGATTCCAACGTCAGCTTGTCGGGCAGGGCAATATCGGACAGAAAACGAACATTTTCCCGCCGCGCCGCCATCTCTTCGATGTACTCAGGGAAAGGTCCCCACAACGTTACTTCGTGACCATTGTCACACAATAGACGGGCCAAAGCTGTTCCCCACGACCCGTCGCTCAATACTGTTATCCGCATTTTTCTTCCATTATTCCTTAGGGGTTGAACGACCCCTTATTTACGTTCAAAACGGTCTTCCGTTCCCTGACACAGCCTTTTAATGTTGCCCGAGTGGCGGAAAATAGCCAAAACTGACAACGCGTAAAGAAAGACCAGCACGTATCCCGGAGTTGGATAGTTGCTGGTCAGTCCCAGCAATGTGGCGCTGATCGGCAATACCGCCGCCGCAGTGATGCTGGCAAGAGAAACATAACGGCTTATCAGAAAAATCACCACCCAGGTTATGCCGGCAATAAGGAAAGCAAACGGGGTCATTGCCAGCAGCGCTCCGGCGGCAGTGGAAATCCCCTTGCCGCCTTTGAATCTGAGAAAAATTGTAAACATGTGCCCAAGAATCGCGCCGAGCGCGGCAATGATTTGTGCCAGGCCGAGTGGATCAACAATGGTATGATTTTTTATCAGCAGGGCAACAACAAAAACCGGCAGGAATCCTTTGGCCGCATCCAGCACAAAGCATATTTTTCCGGAAAAACCACCGATTACCCGGGAAACATTGGTTGCCCCGATATTGCCACTGCCGAGCAAACGGATATCCTTGCCGTGCAACATGCCGATGAGAAAGCCCCAGGGAATGGAGCCAATGAGGTAAGATAACACAAAAATCAGGACAAATACCAACGTTGTTCCTACTGTCATAAAAAACTCCTTTTTTCCTCTTTTGATTTTTTCAGTTAGCTCATTATACTAAGGAGCTAATTGCAAAACTTCGATCGAGCCGCGATGGGAACGCAGACGCGTTGGACGGCCACGAAAAGTTTTGTAGCTGACTCTAAGAGATGCTAAATACAAAATATGGCATTCAACCTCTTTTACAAATTAAATCTCAACCATCTAACGGAAAAATGGAACAAACAGACTTAATTTACGCCGACAGTGAAACATCTTCAGATTTGTTGTACGCTTGCGGGTTTTCCGCGCCGGACCCGTTCATCTATTTTGCTCTGACTTCCGGCGAGAAGGGAATCATTGTATCGCCGTTGGAACAGAATCGCGCGGAAAAAGAGTGCCACAGCGACATTACAGTTTTCGGGTACGACGATTTTACCGGAGTCGCGACACCCCGGACTGAGTTATTGATTGCGGCAATGGCCCGGCGTTTTAAGATTTTACAATTCCGGGTGCCTCAAAATTTCCCGTTGCTCCTGACTGAAAAGGTGCGGGCAATCGGCTTG
>JAGYNC010000081.1 GCA_018400135.1 Victivallaceae bacterium | reverse complement strand
AAGCCAGGCGGAATATTTTGAGGATTCTCTTAAAAATATCCGTCAACAGATTGAAGAAGTAGAAGCTAATAAGTAGCTTCTAATTGCGGGCCCGGCCTGTTGGTGGGGCCCGCAATTTCTGTTTGCTATCCGAAAACAACAGCTTAAACAACACGGATTCATCAATAAATTATCTTCAAGGCTTCCCGGGTTACGGGGAGTTTTCTTTTTCCAGCATCTGTGATTAAGCGGAAGGACATTGATATAAATTTATGCAGACCACTCTTGACTGTATCCCCTGTCTAATCAGGCAAACACTGGAAGCCGCAAGGTTCGTTTCCAAAGATGAAGAATTACACCGACAAATCATGAAAGACATTCTGGGTGCGGCTTCTTTATTGGATTTTAAACAGTCTCCCCCGGCTTTCGCCCAGCAGATTCATCGTCGGATTAAAGCCGCAACCGGAAATGAAGACCCTTACGATCAGGCAAAAAAGACTTTCAACGTCCTTGCCCGGGACCTGTTACCTGAAATAAGGGGTAAAATTGCGGACGCGGATAAGCCGTTTGAATTGGCGCTCAAGGTTGCCGTTGCCGGAAATGTCATTGACTTTGGTATAAACGGCAACATCACAGAATCAGATGTCCGAAAAGCGGTAGGCGAAATCATCAAGTCGCCAATTGAAGGAAATATCGCGGAACTGCAACAAGCGGTACAAGATCATCAACGGATTTTATACCTTGCTGACAACGCCGGCGAAATTGTTTTTGACCGTCTGCTGCTTGAGCAACTGCCGTTACAACGAGTTACCTTGGCGGTACGCGGCAAGCCGATACTCAATGATGCCACCAGAAAAGATGCGGAATTCGCTGGAATCGATAAGCTTGTTAAAGTAATCGATAACGGGTCTGATGCCCCTGGAACAATATTATCAGATTGTTCAGCTGAGTTTCTTGAGTATTTTGAAAATGCAGATCTGATAATAGCCAAAGGTCAGGGTAATTTTGAAACTCTGAGCAATTGCCGGAAAAATATTTTTTTCCTGATGAAAGTTAAGTGCGAGGTTATCGCAAATCGCACCGGATTCCCGGTTGGAACCCATTTAATGTTGAAAACAACTACTAAGGGAGAACATGAAGAAGTTTGATGTGTTGATTATCGGTGGCGGCCCCGCAGGAATTGTTACTGCCGCAACAGCTATGAAGCAATATAAAAGCAAGAGTATTGCTATAGTACAGAAAGAAAAAACATCGCTGGTGCCCTGTGGTATTCCTTATATCTTTCACCTGTTGGGCAAGGTCGAAAAAAATCAAATGAAAAGAGACTTTCTCAATGATGAAGGAGAGAATCTTTTTGTAAATACAGTAACTGCCATTGTGCCGGAACAAAAATATATTGAATTTGCCGATGGCAATCGACTCGGTTACGAAAAATTGGTTTTGGCAACCGGGTCGCGTTCTGCTTCACCAGCTTTTTTAAAGTTGCACCGGTTCAAATCTGGCGTTGAAATTGTTCCTAAAAACCACACCGGCATCCAAAAGCTAAAGATAGAAACTGATGCTGCCCGGAAAATTATCATCCTGGGTTCTGGATTCACTGCCGTGGAAATGGCCGAACAGTTAGCGCAAAACCCGGGGAAGGAAATACATCTTGTATATTGCGGCAGTAATTGCCTTTATCGTTCATTTTCTCCGGCTTTCGCGGAAAAAATTGACGAGGTTCTGGCCGGAACACAACTAACCTTACATCCCTCCTCGCAGATATCCGACATCACCGACAATGACGGCGTTGCAACGGGGATAATTCTATCAGACGGAACAGAAATCAAAGGCGATCTGATTATTGCCGCAATGGGTTTTGTGCCGAACACGGAGATAACCGTCGACAGCGGCATCAAACTCAGTGAAAGCGGCCATATTGCTGTTGATAATTATCTGCGTACCAACATCAAGGATATCTATGCGGCAGGAGACTGCGCGCAATCCACAGGTTTCATTACCGGACGCACTGATAATATCATGCTAGCTTCTACCGCCGCCGCTGAAGCACGAGTGCTGGGACACAATCTCTACAAAATAAGGATTAAACGGGATTTTCCGGGAACATTATCCGTTTTTGCCACCGAACTCAACGGTACCGTATTTGCTTCCGCCGGAGTTCTTGAACAGGACGCGAAAAAAGCCGAAATTGATTATGTTACAGGATATTTCGAAGATATTGACCGGCATCCCGGCTGTATCCCGGGGGCTGGCAAAGTGGTATTGAAACTTGTTGTCATGCCTGAGGACGGTCAGATTATCGGCGGCGAGCTCTACGGGCAAAAATCTTCCGCCGAGATTATCAACACTATCGCGCTGGCTATTCAAAAACATGTAACAGTTTATGAGTTAGTCTCATTTCAGATGGGAACGCATCCCCTGTTGAATACCGCACCAACCAAATCAGTTCTTATCAAGGCAGCCGAAGATGCCTTGAACAAAATAATCAAACAAGATTAACCCTTTAAAAAGGAAACCACGCCATGAACTCATTACCGGAAGAAGTAAAACAAGCATGGACAGAACGCGATGGCGCAATTGTCCTTACTACCGTAGCCAAAGACGGCACCCCGAACAGTATCTACGCCACTTGCGTCGGACTTTACGAGGATCGTTGTATTGTTGTGGCCGACAATTATTTTGACAAAACCAGAAAAAACATCCTGGATTCCCCGCGCGGAACAGTTTTGTTCATCACCAAAACAGGCAAGGCGTATCAGGTTAAAGGCACGCTCGAATACCATAAAAGTGGAAAAATTTTTGATTTTATGAAAAGCTGGAATCCTGAAAAACATCCTGGTCATGCCGCTGTCGCGCTGACCCCAGAACAAGTCTATTCCGGGGCCAAACAAATTTGTTAACCCGACGCATACTCGAAAAGCTCTAATTTTAATTCACAGTGAATTTTGATTTATGTCTTATATTCAAAATATTCGTGCGGCCGTAGGCACCGCCTGCATTTTCAATCCCGGAGTTCGGGCAATTATTCTGAACGACAAAAACGAAATACTGTTGCAGCGCCGCACCGACATGGCATACTGGGGACTGCCATCCGGCGGAGTAGAACTCGGCGAAACCGCGCTTGACGCGTTGAAACGCGAAGTGCTTGAAGAAACCGGATTGACCGTACTGCAAGCCGAGCCAATGGCGCTCTATTCCGGGTCGGAACAATGCTTCAAATATCCTAATGGCGACGAAATTCAGTGTTTCGCGATTGCGTTTATTATCCGTGAATGGAGTGGCGTTCCTTGCGCTGACGGCGATGAGGGCGCGGAAGTCAGGTTCTGGCCGCCGGAAAATCCCCCGGATAACCTTATGCCCATTCACTATCGGGTAATCGAGGATTTTCTCAGCTACAACGGCAAATTCATTCTCGCTGGCACTGTCGCAAACAACGCTGTAGAACCGGCTGAAAAAAACATAAAAAATGAACAACTCTCCGGTTGCGCCCGATGTCCATTCCCTGCCCCGGAACGTCTGTGCAGAAATGAACACGGCAAATCACCGGGGTTTTGTCCTACTCAAAACAGTCCACGACTTACCGCAGCCGCAAATGTGGAATATCAGAAACCGGAAATTCGGGGATTCGCTTATCTGGCTTCGTTGCAGGAAGCAGAAGGATACAGTAATCGCGACAAGGGTTACGAATATGTTGTTCCTTGCAAATCTCGCCTGTTGGAGATTATTGAATTTTCCCGGAAGATGAATTTCAAACGACTGGGTCTGGCATTTTGTGCCGGACTGGCTCAGGAGGCAAAAATCATCGAAAAACTGTTGCGGGAATATGGCTTCGAGGTTGTTTCTGTAATTTGTAAAACCGGACGTGTGCCGAAAGAAACTATTGGCATTGGCGACGAACAAAAGATTGCCATTGGCCAGCCCGAATCAATGTGCAATCCAATCTTGCAGGCAATGGTTATAAATGATGCCTCAACCGAATTTAATATCATGCTCGGACTTTGCGTGGGACACGATTCGCTATTTCTGAAATACGCCCAGAGTCCATGCACGGTGCTGGCGGCGAAAGACCGCGTGCTCGGCCATAACCCGCTTGCGGCTGTCTATAATCTCGATTCGTATTATCGGGCGCTGAAACCACCTGTTGCCGATAATGACAATTAGGGCATCAGTAATTTAACCACTAATTGACACTAATGTAACACTAAAATGAGTTTTCCGTAATGCCTCACTCTTTGGGTGGGGTCGAGGCTACGACACCCGAGGAGGAACGATTAGTGCTCTGTAGTATTGACCCCGTCCCAAAATTTGTCGGGGGCCGGGGAAAATATTATCATATCCGTCGGGGAGAACGGCAACAAGAACGGACAACGAGTAGGATAAAGAGTGAGGAGGGTTACAGGTTGCCCTTGCGGCTTGCCGCAACAAAATCAGTGTCAGATTAGCCTAGCGATTTACAAAGAAAAAGGCTAAGGCGGTACTAGAATATACACAGAAAAAAACAGGGGAAGAATATGGATGCATTACGAATAACCACGCTGGTCGAAAATACCGCGGCGGGAAAATGTTTGCTGGGAGAACACGGACTTTCATTCTGGATCGAATATAATGGCAAAAGGATTCTCTTCGATTCCGGTCAGAGCGGACATGTTCTGAGAAGCAACGCGGTTCATCTCGGCATAGATTTAACCACCGTTGATGCCATTGTCCTGAGTCATGGACACTTTGACCACACTGGTGGCCTGGCGGATGTTTTGAAAATTGCCAAAGACACGCCGATATTCGCTCATCCGGCAGCAATGACACCAAAGTTTTCAAGACACGCCGACAGCTCTGTCCACGAAATCGGCATATCACAACCAACCTTGGAGAAACTGCGAGATTGGGACACACTCAATCTCGCAAGCGGTTCTATCGAAGTTTTCCCCGGATTTCACTTGACAGGAGAAATCCCGCGCGACACAGATTTTGAAGATGTCGGCGGTGCCTTTTTTCAAGACAGGCATTGTTACACTCCCGACCCATTGCGCGACGACCAGGCCGCTTACATTGATACGCCATCGGGTTTGATTGTTATTCTCGGATGCGCCCATTCCGGAGTTATCAATACATTGCGCCATATTCAAAAACTGACAAAAAAACGTCATATTAACACCGTTGTCGGCGGTATGCATCTGGTAAACGCGTCACCGCGACGCTTGGAAAACACCATTACCGGACTCAAAAAAATCGCCGTGAAAAGTCTGCGACCGGCACATTGCACGGGATTCGCTGCCACCGCACGCATCTGGCATGAGTTTCCCGATTGCACCCCGTGCAGAGTCGGCACAGTAATCGAATAGCGAAGACAAAATCAGGAATAGGAAACATGGCTGTTGATACGAATGAATTATGTAATCAGTTTAAACTGAAATTTGAGCCAAACTACATCCCCCACGGCAGCGAGGCGGATTTATTCGAGTTTTCATTTCAGGAGAAAATACCGCTAATCCTGAAAGGGCCTACCGGCTGCGGCAAGACGCGTTTTATTGAATATATGGCTTATAAGTTTGATTTACCGTTAATAACCGTTTCCTGTCACGAGGATCTTACCGCCAGCGATCTGGTGGGCAGATTTGTCTTCAAGGGTAATGAAACTATCTGGGAAGATGGTCCATTAACTCTGGCAGCGCGCTACGGCGGCATCTGTTATCTTGATGAAATCGTTGAGGCACGTAACGACACCACTGTCATTATTCACTCTTTGACTGACGATCGGAGGCTTCTCTATATCGATAAGAATCAGGAAGTTATTCGCGCCCATAATAGATTCATGATGATTCTGTCATATAATCCCGGCTATCAAAATGTCATGAAGGATCTGAAACAGAGCACAAAACAACGTTTCATGTCATTGATATTTTCGCATCCGGAAATCAATGTGGAAAAACAAATTATTCAAACTGAAGCCGGACTGGATGCCGAACAATCAGAGAAACTGGCGCTGATGGGCAAAAAAATTAGAAATTTGAAGGATTTCGGACTTGCCGAAGGAGTTTCAACCAGATTGTTGGTCTATGCCGGCAGATTAATCAAGGCCGGCGTTCAGCCTCGTGAAGCTTGTCGCGTAGCTATTGCGCAATCCCTGACTGACGATTCCCACATGATCGAATCTATTCTGGATATTATCCACTTATTTTTTACCTGAATCCGTAAATGAAAAATGAAAACGTAAAATATCATGGTTTTGATCTTAACTCAGTAACCTGGGGCTACAGAGATATTTTCAAAAATTTTATTGATCAGCTTTATAGGGATAAATTACTGGGAGAAAACAATCAAACCAGCACGGATATTTTTTTCAGGCTCTTAACCCACCACCAAAAAACTATTAGCCATGACCATGTGCTGAAAAATTTTCTCGAAGCACTTAATTCCGAGCATAAGTGGATTTTAAAAATTCCAGCTCTTTTCAGCGACTGGACCAATTTGGGAACGGAGTTTACTAGACAAAAAAACCACATGGGTCTGGCCTATTTTGAAATTTGGGGCAAAGGAGGCTTCGGAAACACTCCGGAAGAGGTACAATATGTTATCAACAAAGCCAGATACCTTTTACCTATTGACACAGAACTGGCTTTTTATTTTATCGCCAGCGTCAAAAAACTGAGGCATTATTTGTCCAATCGAGAAATCGATATTTTTATTGAACACACTTTGACGTTGTTTGCACGCAGCCCCCAAAATGCCATCACCTTTCTGCAACTAAAGACTAAAACTTCTCGCTGCTATTTGCAAATGATTTCTCGCGAGGTAAGGCTTGACGAAGTAAAAAACCGACTGGCATTGTACGCCGGTTCAATATCAGGGGAAAAAATAACTATCGATAATCATGGAAGTCTGGATTCAGATGATCTGATAGAGCGGGGAAGCACAGTGATATCTCTCCCGAAATGGCTCTATTTACCGGCAAAAGCCGCAAGGTTTAGCACACGTGAACACAACCTAGATTATTATATGCTGACCACCGCAATAGCGGCATCATCATTACTTTTTAAAAGTTTTTCATCAATTCACGGCACTGCACAAGCCTCAAGCAGTTTCGAGTATATTAACTGCCATTACAGCGCAAACGCCAAAATCATCAACAACAGTTTTATTGTCTTTGAATATTATCGAATTTTGAAAAAGATGATTACGTTTTTTCCCGGAACCCGGGAAGCTTTGTCTCTGATGATCGAGGATGAAAAAAATAATTGTCTTTCCGCTATTAACGCCAACAAAATTATTTTTAAATCTTTTGCCTGGCTCTTCGGCGGCAAGCGTGAAAAAGACTCCGGCATTCGAACCATCCTCGAACTCATCAGAAACTATGCCACAACGCGTGATTTTCAGAGATTAATCCACAGGTTGAATGTTGCCATCAGTGAGAAAAAACATATAGGTTTATTTGAAAAGTATTTCGCCGATTTGCCGCAGCCAATATCGTTCATGCCTGATTTTATGTTTCCCATTACTATTTCTTCCCTGCCGGATTCGAATCTGGCAGCCGATTTGAATCACGATCAGAACCAGTTGAAAAACAGTACTGATACCAATACCCGGAAGAATAAGCAAATACCAGAATTGTCCATGCCAGATTCTACAGCCAAAAATAACGGATCTGAAAAAAACACGACAAATTCACTGCCAATGGTGGTTGGACATCTCTATGACGAGTGGAATGAACATGAAAAAGATTATTTCGAAAAATGGTGTTGCCTGAGAGAAAAAAGTGTGCCTGCCGCTACCGTAAATAATGACGTTATCAGTAAAGATATACGGCGCTTATCTCATCAAGTTAAAAAGATTTTTGAAAGATTAAAACCGGATTTGGTCAGAAAGGAAAAATATCTGTCCGAAGGTGATTCCATTAATATCGACCAACTTATACATTTCGTATCGCTTCGCAAAGCACAAATATTTGAGATTGAACGTTTTTATGAAAAACCGTTTATTAATAAACGGGATATCGCGGTGGCACTACTACTGGATATGAGCGGTTCAACCGGCAATCAACTCGATGATGCCAAAACCGTGCTGGAATTCGAGAAAGAAGCCGCATTAATCCTTGGCGAAGGACTCGCCGAGGTCGGAGATCAATTCGGCATCTTTGGATTTACCGGCAATGGCCGGGGAAATGCGGAATATTATATTTTTAAAGATTTTGGAGATGAGTGGAATAATCTTTTGCAAAAATCGCTCTTTTCCGCCCACGCCGGCAGTGCAACACGAATGGGAGTGGCAATCCGGCATACCGGTAGTAAACTGGAGAAGCACCATTCCAAAAAGAAATTAATCATTATGATTACCGATGGCAAGCCGATGGATTCAGGTTATGATTCCAATAATCGTTACGCACAGTATGATGTCCGAAAAGCCAATGAGGAAAATTATCGGAAAGGAATTGATTCTTTCTGTATTTCAACCGAAGAAAATAAAATTGAAGATTTGGAGATTATGTTCCCTTTTCACAGATACACCATTATCAAAAGCATGGCTAAACTACCGGAGGTTCTATCACGTTTCTATTTAACAATCACCAGATAAAATGTTTCGTCGGTTTTGACAGAACCACAGCCGCAATAAGGAGGTTTTTACCATGAAATATATTTTTGGACCAGTACCGTCAAGACGCCTGGGACGCTCCCTGGGAGTGGACCTGGCACCTTTCAAAACCTGCTCCTACGATTGCATCTATTGCCAATTAGGACGCACAACTAACAAAACCATTGAACGCCGGGAATGGGTGCCGCTGGATGGGATACTGGCGGAACTGGTGGAAAACCTTGAAACAAAACCGGACTATATTACCCTCGCCGGCTCAGGGGAACCCACACTCTACTCCAGAATCGGTGAACTTATCAACGATATTCATAAGATGACATCCGTCCCGATTGCCGTACTGACCAACGGCTCACTGTTGTGGCTGCCGGAAGTGCGCACGCAAATCAGGAATGCCGACCTGATCGTGCCGTCTCTGGATGCCGGGGATGAGACAACTTTTGAAGCGGTCAACCGTCCGCATCCTTCTATCAACTTCGAGCAGATGCTTGAGGGCTTGATTGCAATGAAACAAGAATCGCCGGCAGCATACTGGCTGGAAGTGTTCATTTCCGGCAACTATACTTCTGAAGATAGCCAGGCAAGGAAAATTGCCGCGCATGTCGCGAAAATTAAACCGGATAAGGTACAGTTGAATACCGTAACCCGTCCTCCGGCTGAAGACTATGCGGTTGGAGTCGATAGAACAAGACTCGAAGAAATCGCCGCGATGTTCTCACCGCAGGCGGAAATCATTGCCGACTTTACCAGCGTCCATGCCGCCGCCGATTTCTCCGTAACCCGTGAAGCCGTAGCCGCGTTGCTGGGAAGACGTCCCTGTTCGCTGGATGACATCTCCAACGGACTCGGTGTCCATCGCAACGAAATGGTCAAACACCTGGAAAAACTGCTGGCGGACAACACCATCGAACGGATTCGTGTCAATGGCAAAACCTTCTATCGGCAAACCTCTCAATAACTTGTTGGGATAATCCAAATCGAAATCGCTCGTGATTCAGCGGATAAGAAAAATATACAGTATTGCTCTGCGGGAGCTGTTCACCATAAAAAAATATTTTGAGCTTATTTTTATAATTTGAGGTAATGTCTCACTCTTTGGGTGGGGTCGAGGCTACGACACCCAAAGAATTTTTAACTGCTTTATTTTAAGCTCAAAGCTTGACAAAACCCCTTTTGAAAGGCAATCTTACCTGGAATGAAGAATGGCGACTGATAAATAAACAGTAGTTTGAAGATTATTTCTGAAGTCACCTTACGTTCAGGCACTAATTATGGAAACAACTATCATCGTCACAACCCTGGTTTTGATATTTTCCGTTGTCTTTTTCATCTTTAAGAAAATACGAAAAATGAGACTGCCGCCAGACCCCTGGGATGGCGAGGAAATTGACATTGACGAAAATGATCCGGGCATCTGCGTTAACTGCGCAACCCCGATTAAAGATAAACGACAACACTACTGTCCAAAATGCGGCAATGTTACCGGACAATTCACGCGGTACATTCCCTTTGTCAATATCCAATTCAACTATTCGATTTTCGGCACAATTTTAAAGAAATTCAGAAAGTGAATAACCGTGCTTAATATTTCAAAAAATATCTCAATTCCAGACGAAGACCTGCAGGAAGAGTTCATTTTAGCTTCCGGTCCCGGTGGACAAAAAGTCAACAAAACCTCCAGCGCGGTACGGTTGCACTTCCGGCTGCGGGAAACCACCGCATTGCCTCCGGATGTTAAACAGCGTCTGATACAACTTGCGGGTTCGCGTATAACCAGCAACGGCGAACTGATTATTGAAGCACAAAACTCGCGTTCCCAACTAAAAAACCGCGAAGAAGCCTTCAACCGCCTGAGCGAACTTATCAGGCGCGCATTACCGGCACCGCGTAAACGACGCCCGACTCAACC
>JAGYNC010000080.1 GCA_018400135.1 Victivallaceae bacterium | reverse complement strand
CTGATGACATTTTTGTATACCGCCCGTGTTCGCGGATGCGATCCGGAGGAAACGCTTGAAAAGGCGCTGAATCTGCTATGCATCAACCCGGATGCCGACGTAGGAACTCTCCTCGGGCTTCCTCAAAGAACAATCAATGCTCAGGAACAAGTGGTTGCCCGAACCGCATAAAAACACTTCCTCGTCCGGTCAAACCGAAATATCCCAGTCGCCGAATGATACGCAGATGCGTCTGTTGTTGTGGCGGCGTATGCCGGGGTGAACAGGCCCAGCCGGCATCGCCCAGGAAAGAGTGAGGGATTACCGATATGGCGCTTAAATCCCGTTTTTTTCCGTTTAAGGTATTGTATGAATGAATATTTGGCATAGATTAGCTGTTTATTATGACTACTCAATGCTGTGCCTGAACGGCACTTAGATAGTTAGAATTCTAAAAATCCGAAATCCTAAGCACGAAATACGAAACAAAAAACATCTCCAAAACTTTCCGGGTTCGGAAAGTTTTAAATCTGTTTATGCTTTTATTTTGCGCAGGCAAAATAAAATAAAATGAAGAGTGAGTCTTCGAACGGCCTTTCACGGAAAGGATTTCAAGCACTATAGTGCTGGATTTCGGATTTCGGATAGTCATTAATTACGGAGGTTGATTTATGGAACAAACAGAATATGATTACCTGAAAAAGATCGCGCCCGAGCCCGGCAATCTGATTAAGGGATTGCAAGCGATTCAAGCAAGGGAAGGATATGTTTCCGATGACGATATTCGCGCGGCGGCAACATATTTTTCCCTAGCGGAAGTGGAAGTCGAGGGGGTGTTATCGTTTTACGCCCAGTTCAAGCGCAATCCTCCGGGGAAATACCGGATTTGCGTCTGTGACGGCACCGCCTGCCACATCAAAGGCAGCGCGTTGATTCTCGATTGGGTATCCACAGAACTGGGAATCAAGGCTGGAGAAACCGACGCGAAAAAACTGTTTTCACTGGAAACTGTGGCGTGTCTCGGGTGCTGTAGTCTGGCGCCGGTAATGAGTATTAACGGCAAAGTTTTTGGTAACCTTGATCGAAAGGCGACGGTGAAAATACTCAAGGAGCACAGAAAGAAATGATGGTAAGCGACAAAATCAAAAAAATCAAGGTGGGCACTGCTTCCTGCGGCATTGCTGCAGGTGCGGACGAGGTGCTGGAACTGCTCAGGCAATACGTCGGTGATATTACAATAGAAGAGGTCGGCTGCGTTGGACACTGTTATGCCGAACCGCTGGTGGATGTGGAAACGGTTGATGGTACGGTGATCAGTTTTCAGCATGTGCCGTCAACGGTGGCGGGGGTTGAAAATGTCCTTGGCCTTGGAGATCGTGGAAGGTTTACGATTCCGGCCGGGCGCCGCAACAAAGAGCTACATAAAGTTATTGGCCTTGCGGGCAAAATATGTCCAACTTCGTTTGAGCAGTATGTTGAAAACGGTGGTTATGACGGTTTGAAAAAAGCGTTGTCAATGATCCCGCAGGCGGTGATTGATGAAGTGCGCAAGTCCGGACTGCGTGGTCGCGGCGGCGGCGGCTTCCCTACTGGCACAAAATGGGGATTTATGGCGGCGAAACAAGCCGAGCAGAAAGTGTTGATTTGCAATGCCGACGAAGGTGATCCCGGCGCGTTCATGGATCGCTCACTAATGGAAAGTGTGCCGCATCAATTGCTTGAAGGTATGCTTATCGGCGCTTACGCTACCGGGGCAACAAAGCTGTTTATTTATTGTCGCGCTGAATATCCGCTGGCGATTAAGCATCTCTCCATTGCTATTGACCAGATTTATGAAAAACGGCTCAATGTGATTGCCGGGCTCGAACTGGAAATTGTTATCAAGGAAGGGGCAGGGGCATTCGTCTGTGGCGAGGAAACCGCGTTGATTCATTCACTGGAGGGCAAGCGCGGCACGCCGCGATTTCGTCCGCCGTTCCCTACTGACAGCGGCTGGCAGGATTATCCGACCATGATTAACAACGTCGAGACACTGGCAAATATTCCGTTGATTGTTCGGGAAGGCGGAGAAATGTTTGCTTCTGTTGGCACTGAAGGAAGCAAGGGTACTAAGTTGTTTGCGTTAGCGGGAGATTTGCGTTGTCCGGGACTGGTTGAAGTGCCGATGGGGATTACGCTGGCGGAAATTGTTTTTGATATTGGCGGCGCTAATCCGGCAGAGGTCAAGGCGGTGCAGACTGGCGGCCCTTCAGGCGGCTGTATTCCGGTTGATAAGTTTGACACTCCGGTTGATTACGATTCGCTGAAATCGCTCGGCGCGATTATGGGATCAGGCGGGATGATTGTGATTGGCAAACAACGCTGCATGGTTGAGACCGCCCGTTACTTTCTGGACTTTACGCATCGCGAATCTTGCGGTAAATGCACGTTTTGCCGGGTTGGCACCAAGCGGATGTTCGAAACACTTGAACGCATCACTGCGGGTGAGGGGGTGCCGGAGGATCTGGATTTCCTCGAAGAGATGGGCAACAAAGTTCGGAGTGGCTCACTCTGTGGGCTGGGACAGACCGCGCCCAATCCGGTGCTGGTCACCTTGCGTTATTTCCGCTCCGAATATGAATCTCACGTGAGGGAAAAACAGTGCGGGGCATTGGTCTGTAACGCATTAACTGATGTCTTATTGGATCAGGAAAAATGTATTAAGTGTAAGCTCTGTATCAAAAATTGTCCGGTCAACGCTGTCAGTGAAGATTTTGTGATTGACAATACGTTGTGTGTTCGATGCGATACCTGTATCGAAATATGTCCGAAAAAGACGATTTACCGAGTAAAGAAAGGCGAGGGTTATTACCGTGGACAAAATTAATTTCATACTTGACGGCAAGGCAGTCAGCGCACAGCCGGGTCAGACAATCCTGGATGTGGCGAAAAATAGCGACATCTCCATACCAACGCTCTGTCACAACCAGAAAATATCACGTACTACCTCCTGCTTTGTCTGTGTAGTAAAAGATGTCAAAAGCGGACGGTTTTTGCCGTCGTGTTCGGCCTGTCCCGTCCCCGGACAGGAGATAGATAGCTCTTCCGATGAAGTGAAGAATATGCGGCGGACCGCGTTGGAACTGTTGTTGTCGGAACATACCGGGGACTGCGAAGCGCCGTGCACGATTGCCTGTCCGGCTCACGCCCGGGTCGAAGAATATGTTCGTGCCGGACGCAAGGGAGATTTTCTCGAATGCCTGAAAATTGTCAAAGAACGCATTCCGTTGCCGATGAGTATCGGCCGGGTCTGTCCACGGTTCTGCGAAAAGGATTGCCGGAAAAATGTTACTGGTGAACCAGTGGCAATCAACGATTTCAAACGCCTTGCGGCCGATCTTTATTACGAGACTTATCTTGAGGAATTGCCGCCCTTGATTGATAAACAGGTGGCGATTGTCGGCGCCGGTCCTGCCGGACTGGCAACTGCCTATTTTTTGCGTCGCAACGGTATTGCGTCGGTAGTTTACGATCAGATGCCGCAACCTGGCGGCATGCTGCGATACGGCATTCCTGAATATCGTCTACCTAAGGCGATATTGGACAAAGAATTGGCGCATTTTAACAAAATTGGCATCAAATTCGAATGCAGTCGCAAGCTTGGAGCTGATCTGTCGCTGAAAGAACTTAAACAAAAATTTGGCGCAGTGGCGGTAACCATTGGCTGCTGGCAACCCGGCTCAATGCGTTGCGAAGGCGAAGAACTGGCAGTGCAGGGGATTGAATGGTTGGAGAAAATCGCCCTCAATAACTGGCAGGGCGAGAATCCCGGTCGGGTTATTGTGGTGGGTGGCGGCAATACTGCAATGGATTGTTTGCGCACTGCGATCCGGCTCGGCAGTCCTGATGTCAATTGTTTTTACCGGCGGACGGAAGCGGAAATGCCGGCGGAAGGCATCGAAATTCAAGAGGCTCACGAGGAGGGTGTCAAATTCAATCTGCTTACCGCCCCGGTTGGCCTGCGTCGTGAGAATGGACATATTGTCATGACCTGTCAAAAAATGGAACTAGGAGAGCCGGATGCCTCCGGGCGCCGTCGTCCGAATCCGGTGCCGGGTAGTGAATACGATGTGGAAGCGGACTTGGTGATTGCCGCCATTGGACAAAAAACCAGGGCTACGGCAGACTTGCGTGCTACCAAATGGGGTGATATTGATGTTGATCAGGAAACCTATCACCTGGAAGATAACGTTTTTGCCGCTGGAGACTGTGTTACTGGTGCGGCAACAGTTGTCGAAGGGGTAGCCGGTGGACGCAAAATTGCACTGGGAATCGTCGATTTCCTTACCGGTTCTAAACATCAACAGGAAAAAGTGATTAATGTTTCGCGCGGACACTGGAGCAGCCTTGTGCCGGATGATTTGGTCTATCTGCGCAACGACGTTTCTCACGAGTCGCGGGTTAAAATGGATTTCATTCCTCTGGCAGAGCGTTGCAGTACATTCAGCGAGGTGACTCATACTCTGTCAGAAGAATTTATGCGTAAAGAAGGTGAACGTTGTTTAGAATGCAGTTGTACCGCGAAGGCGGATTGCAAACTAAAATCAATCTCCGAAGAGTATGGCGCTTCTCCTGAAGCTATTGTCGGGGAAAAAGTGAAATCCGGTTATGACAATCGACATCCGACAATTATCCGCGATCGAATGAAATGCATTAAATGTGGCATTTGTGTTAAAATTTGCAAAGAGGTTATTAATCGCAATCTCTTGAGCCAGAAACAGCGCGGGTTTGTTACTTCCGTTGGTACTGCTTTCGGCGAACCCTTGCCTGACTCCTGTCGGGAGTGCGGGGCCTGTATTGAGGAGTGTCCGGTTGGCGCGCTCGATTGGAAGATTAAATAAAAATTTGATAAAAATTTTTACAAATCCCGAACATGATATATATTTCGTGACCGTTAGGTTGTTTGAATGTAAGATACTGAAAAATTCGGTAGTTATAGAATGCGTTTTCAATGTCCATTCTGCCGTGGCATAGTCGCGGTAAATAATACGCAGGTTGGGGAAGAGGTTCAGTGCGGACACTGTGATGAAGTGGTTACTGTGCCTCGTTCGCGATTTGCTTCCGGTGCCGTAATCGGAGATTTTATTATTCTCGAGGAACTGGGACGCGGCGGCATGGGAGTGGTTTACCTCGCCCATCAAATTTCGCTGGATCGTCCTGCCGCACTGAAAATACTTCAGGAAAACTATGCCAACAACGCCGAATTTGTCGTCAATTTCATTCAGGAGGCCCGTTCAGCAGCGAAGTTGAATCATCCCCACATTGTCCAGGCTTATGCGGTCGGGGAGGATGAAGGGGTCTACTACTTTGCGATGGAACACATTGATGGCGAGACCATGAAGAGCGTATTGAAGCGTGACCGGATAATTGCGGTTGACAAGGCGGTTACCATTATTCAGCAGATTGCCGAAGCGCTGGATTGCGCCTGGAAAGAACAAAAGTTAATCCACCGCGATATCAAGCCGGATAATATCATGCTGACCAAAAACGGTCGGGCCAAGCTGGCTGACCTGGGTCTTTCCAAAGTGGCCGGCGATTCCGAAGATGCCGATTCCGACGAAGTTATGGGTACTCCGCAATATATTAGTCCGGAACATCTCACCGGCGCGCCGATGGATGTCAGAAGTGATATTTATAGTCTGGGAGCTACCTTTTATCAGTTTGTCACCGGACGTTTTCCATACGAAGGAAAAAGCGCCAATGAAATAGCTAGAAAACATCTTGAAGAAACGCTGGTACCGCCGCAAATGGTGAGTTCCAAAGTGCCCGAAGCGGTCAGCCAGATCATCGTCAAGATGATGAAAAAAAATGCTAATGAGCGTTATCAGGATGCCGAAGAGCTGGTCGAAGATTTGCGTATGTTCAGGCGCGGCAAATTATCTTCAAATCTATCGTTGCCCAAAATTTTTTCCACTCGCACCAGAGCGGTCGGGATAAGGGAAGCTAACGACAGCAATGCGACTCATCACCCTTTGCGGTCAAAAAAACCGACCACTCCCACTACTGATTCATTGCCGTTGCCATATACTTCTACGTCAACCACATCAAGTGATTTGTTGTTTGCCGGAAATATTGAGGAAGAGATTGAAAAGCCAAAAAGTAAATTGATTTTATGGACCGTTTTATTGTTGGTTTCCGTGATAGTTGCCGGTGCCGCAATTGTCTGGTTTTATGTTATCCCGGCAATGGAAGAAGAGAAAGTTGCCGCCCCGGCGCCAGCGCCAAAGCAAGAGATCAAAGTCAAGCCTGCTCCGCCGCCTCGTGATTACATTAAAATGATTGACAAGGTATTGCTAGATTACAGCGCCAAACCAAAAGATGAAAATGCTTTTCTGGAAGCCGCTGACCGCTTTTTTGAAAAATTTCCTGAACCCATCAACGCGGAGGAGAGGAAAAAACTCACTGACTTCCTCCGGGTTTACGTGAGTATTGACGAGAAGGTTCGTGTCGCTCCCGAAAGAGCACGACTGCGCGAACAACATTTGAAACAAATTGCCGAACGCAAGGAAAGAGCCGCCCGTGAAGAGGCAGAACGGAAGCGCCGCGAAGAAATTAAGCGTAAGCAAGAGGCTGAGGCCAGAGAACGCGAGCGCAAGGAACGGGAACGCCGAGAAGCAATTGCACGACGAGTCAGGAAGTACAAGGCTTCACTGGAAACAAAGAAAAAAGAGTTGGCCGATAATTTCATGGTTTATGCTAAGAGCGGCAAAAACGAAGCAGCGGAGAAGATGTTTAAAGATGCCGTTACTGAACCTAAAAATGTAGAGACGGCAACTCATGATGAAAAACAGGCTGCCGCCAAGTTTGCTGATTATGCTGAAGAATTACAAAAAGCTTATCGGCAAGGAGCCAAAGTTACTGAACTTTTGACCAACAGTAGAGAGCTTGCCGGCATGAAAGTTGAAATAGCCAGGTACAAACTGGCTGAACTCGTTGCTGTTAAGGATGGGCTCATGCATTATAAAATGATTCCATCCAATGAAATGGTAAAACTGAAAGTGAGTGATTTGTCGGGATTTTATCTGAGAAAGTTTTTCGAGCGTATTGAGAAAAAAACAGGGATAACCCACGCATTTTTCTATTATATACTGTTTAACGGCGCATTTGAATACAATCTAATCAATTTTGCCCCCGCAGCCTTTTGGAAAAACGCACTGCCATCTTTCGAGTATCGCTATTTCTTGCGTGAACTTAAGAAAGCGTCGACGGCCCAACAAAAGGAGCTTCGCGAACAATTTGGATATCTCGATTCGTTTAAAAAGGCCTTCGCTCAAGTCAAGTAGCATCAGATCGGAATTGAAGCATATTGTTTTGGTCGGGCGATGAAGATTTTCAGCCACCTGTCTGCGTCGCAAACGCGACAGGCGGGAGGATTACACGGATTGACACAGAACCAAGATTAGTAAAATAATGAAAATTGTACACTTTTCAGATCCTCATGCCGGTGGGGCGGCGGAGGACTGGTTGGCATATTTCGACAAGCGCTGGGTAGGCGTGTTTAACTACCGGTTTCGTCGTCGGTTCAGGCACGATTTGCGCAATCTGAAAAAGGCAGTCTCCTACATCATTGAGGAGCGACCGGATGTGGTTGTTTGCACTGGAGATTTGACTTCCACCGGACAGCCGCTGGAGTTTGACAAGGTGCGACCTCTGCTTGAACCGTTGCGCAATTCTGGTATTCCGGTGCTGTTCGTGCCGGGAAATCATGATTGTTACGTGACACGGCCGAAATGTGTCAAAGCCGTGCGTGAAATGGTTGGCTGGCTGACCAATAATGATTATACCATCGACGCATTGCCGACCGTGCGTTACTATGGCGATATTGAGTTTATAATCATCAATACCAGCGCTCCTTCCAATTTGCTATGTTCCTGGGGTTTTTTGACAAAAGCAACTAGAAATTGGCTGGAAGATTACTGCAATAAACCGAAAAATTGTCCCCGGATTCTGGTGACGCATTATCCTATTGTCGAACACAATCATCCGATATGGCGAATCAGGCACCGGTTGTTCGGCGCCGGGCCGGTGAAAGCGATGCTCGAGGATAAGCGACTTGACCTGGTTCTGTGTGGTCATGTACACAAACCTTATCAACAAGTTGATGGCTCCGGCAGAGGCGAGAGTTGTGCAGGTTCGGTTACTCGCAATGGAACCATTTCTGAATTAGAATATGGCACAACAAACCTGAGATTTATTCATCGACGGATTTCTCTTAATTAGTGCCTGGCCGAAAACAAGCCAAGTTGTCAGCGTCGCGAATTGTGTTTAGAAAGAGCAATAATTGAAAAATGGATTTAGGTAGTAATTATGGCATTAAGTTTCATTAAAAAAAGTCAGCTCTATTTCATTTTTTCTTTCGCCTCGATCATTGTTCTGGGAGCGGTGATGTTGAAGTTGCCGTTTGTTAGCCATGATAGTGGTGAACTGCGCTGGATCGACGCATTTTTTACCGCCACCTCGGCAGTTTGCGTTACCGGGTTGACGACAGTTGTCACGTCCGGATTCAATCTTGCCGGGCAATTCATTCTGCTGTTGCTGATACAGCTTGGCGCAATTGGTATTATGACACTTACCGCATCGGTTGTGGTGTTGCTCGGGCGTAGTATGAGCTTTAGCAGTACACTTATTTTTTCAAATTTGTCGGATAAATTTCCATTAAGGGGCGTGGATGGTCTGTTGAAAACCGTCTTGACCTACACTTTTCTTATTGAGGCCGGCGGCTTTGTGCTGCTCGCGCTCGGGTTCTTATTTTCCGGACAATATTCACTATTGGAGTCGGTTCATCAGGCGCTTTTTCACGCTGTATCTGCTTTTTGTAATGCCGGATTTTCGCTTTTTGATGACAGCCTGATCAGGGTTTCGCCGTTTATCAAAGTAACTGTGGCCGGTTTGATTGTGCTTGGCGGGCTGGGGGTATACGTAATTTATGATCTGGTCAATTTTTCAAAAAAACATCGTTTTCTCAGGATTCACACCCGACTTGTGTTGTTTACTTCTTTTATTTTAATTGTTGTTGGTGCAGGCGCGATTAAAATATTTGAGCATTTCGAGGGGGGCGAGTCCATCAGTTGGCTGGATGCATTTTTTCAATCGATTACCGCGCGTACCGCCGGTTTCAACACTATTCCGATGGAATGGCTGCATCCGTCCAGTATTATCATGCTGATTACCCTGATGTTGATAGGAGCCTCTCCGGGCTCGACTGGCGGCGGGATGAAAACCACCACTGCCGCACTGGTATTCATCTCCATTTACAATACTTTCAAGGGAAATCGCGATGTTTTGTTGTCCAAGCGCAGTATTGCTCACAGCAACGTCTTGAAGGCATTTACCATCATGTTCTCATTTATTTTCCTTCTGGTCATTGGCGCTATTTTGATTTCTGTTTCGTCGCAGGCGACGCTACAGGCGGCGTTTTTCGAGGCTGCCTCAGCGCTTGGTACGGTGGGGTTATCATTGGGGGTGAGCGCCAATGCCGGCGTATTTTGTAAAATTGTTTTGATAGCTTGCATGTTTATCGGGCGCATCGGGCCGTTTACGTTGTTTCTTTTTCTGTTGAGCAAGGAGAAGTCCAGTCGGCTTGAATATCCGCCGGAAAGAATTATTATTGGTTGAGCCAATTGCAACACTTCCCGTGTTTGTCCAACGCGGTTCACGCGAAGTTTTGCAACTGGCTCGGTTGATATGATTTCGGAAATTTTCCCGGAGGGTAAATTGTTACGGTTTCTCCGGCTCATCAGGGGGTTAATCTGAGAAATCACGTTAACTCATTATATTCCAACTTATTAAAAACAAAAATAATCCAATTTATCACGGATTCAGGAAATTATTATGAAAGGTACATACGCAATTCTCGGACTTGGCACTTTTGGTTCAAAACTTGCAGTCGAACTGAGTAATTATGGACATAACGTAGTGGCGGTTGACCGCAATCGTGAAAGTGTTGAAAATATCCGTGAGTTAGTCACGGAGGCAATTATTGCCGATGTCAGCAATCCGGATGTCATTAAGGAACTTGAAGTGAAAAAATTTGACGCGGTTGTGATTGGGATGAGTTCTCACTTCGAGGATTTGATTTTGGCTCTGACTTTAGTAAAGCAGGAAGGGGGGGGCAAGATTATTACCAAAGCCAATACCGCAATTCAAAAACAAATATTGTTAAGGCTCGGCGCGGATGAGGTGATTCAGCCGGATCAGGATATCGCCGAACGACTTTCCAAGCGATTGGGGATGAATAATCTTTCGGATATGTTTAAATTCAAGGGATCATCCATCGCCGAAACCATAGTGCCGGAATCCTTGGCCGGAAAAACCATCAGAGAACTTGATTTGCGTAACCGTTATAATATTATCGTATTGATGATAAAAAAACCGGGCAAGGAACTTGAAACCGTTTGGAATCCTGATGTTCGCCTGGAGCTGGGCGATGAATTGACTGTTGTCGGCAAGGAAAAGGATATTCTCCGCGTCTTCCAGAACTAAGGGGTCGTTCAACAATAACTACTACATCTCCGCGGTTCCGACGAATGCCTTC
>JAGYNC010000008.1 GCA_018400135.1 Victivallaceae bacterium | reverse complement strand
AAGGTTTGAGTACCTCTCAAACCTTTTCGAAAAGGTTATAGTTATCGGAGTTCTACGTTGAGTTGAGACTCAATCTTTCCGCGCAGTTTATCGACAGCGCGATTGATCTCCTCATCCGTCAGTGTTCGTTCCGGATGTCTGAAAGTAAGAGAGTAAGCCATGCTCTTCCTGTCGGCACCAATAACATTGTCGTTGCTGAAAATATCGAAGAGTTCCACCTTTTCCAGGAATGGAGGGTTGGCGCTTTTGACAAAATCAAGCACGGTTTGATGTTCAAGTCCTTTGTCGGCAACAAATGCAATATCTCGGGTAGTTGACGGGTAGAGCGGAACCGGTCGGTAATGACCCGGCGCTCGCGTTGCTTTGATTACCGCATCAGCATCGAAAATGGCGGCAATAACCGGATATTCGGTACGGAACGAGCCGGTATACTGCGGCGCAACCGGTCCAAAATGTCCAACTGTTTTGCGATTGATAATCAATGCGGCGCAGTTGCCTGAGGAGAAACGTGAATCTTCGCATGCGGCGAAACGGTATGAGGCGATTTTGCACTGTTCCATCAGTGATTCCAGCAGACCTTTAAGGTCGTAGAAATCATAAACCTCTTCAAGTTCCGCAGAGAATCTTTCCGGTTTTTTTCTGCCACTGAGCATAATACAGCATTCAGTGTGTTCTTCGGGATAGAGTTCCTGATTGGCGCAGAAAACCGTGCCCAGCTCAAAGAGGTTGAGATTGAAATTACGACGGGCAATATTGCGTTCCACGGTATTAAGCATCTCGCCAAAGAGCGAAGGACGCATACAAGCCAGTTCAAGACTTAGCGGATTGGCAATGCGTATCACATCATCCCGGGTGAAACGCGAATCAGTCAATGCCGATTTTTCGCTTACCAGACTGTAGTGCATGCATTCGTAGAGGCCGAGCGCGACTAACCGCTGATTGAGTTGTTCATGGGGCAGCGATGCATCATCAGCGATTGAAGCGATGCAGGTGCCGGTAACCGGGCCTGATGGCACTTTATCTAAACCGTGAATCCGCGCAACTTCCTCTGCCAAATCCGCCTCACGCTGAATATCCGGGCGGAACGACGGAGGCGTTACCACGCACCTGGTGTCATCAATGGCATTAACATCAAGTTGCAGTCGCCTGAAAATATCAACAATATTCGAATTATCAATAGTTATGCCGAGCAGGTTGCGGACGCGGTCAAAAGTGCAAGTAACGGGAGCAGGTCTGGACACTTCAACCTTGACATCAACCAATTCTCCTCCCAACTCGCCTCCGGCGAGTTCAAGAATCAGCGCGGCGGCGCGATCGGAAGCGGTAGTAACCATTTCCCAGTCGATACCGCGTTCAAAACGATGGGAAGAATCAGAAGAAATTCCCAACTCGCGGGATGTGGCGCGAATACCGGCAGGGCTGAAACAGGCGCTTTCCAGCAGGACGTTAACGGTTTGTTCAACGACACCCGTGTCGACTCCACCCATTACTCCGGCCAGGCAGACCGGTTTTTCAGCATCGCAAATTACCAGATCGTGTTCCCTGAGCTTGAGTTTAGTATCATCGAGCAATTCCAGCATTTCACCGGAGTGGGCGCAGCACACCACAATGCGGTTGCCCGCCAGTTTATCCAGATCAAACGCATGTAGCGGTTGACCAAGTTCCATCAGTACGAAATTGGTGATATCAACGATATTATTGATTGGTCGCAAGCCCACGCTCTGTAATCGTTTTTTAAGCCAGTCGGGGCTTTCGCCGACTTTGATCCCGCGAATGATTCTGGCGGTGTAGCGTGGACAACGTTGCAAATCTTCAACTACAACCAAATCTTGGGTGGCGGTATTAGCAGGGGAGGGGGGAGACAGTTTTATTTCGGGAAATGTGGCCGGAGAATGCAATAAACAAGCCACGTCGCGGGCAATGCCCCAGTGAGAAAGCCAGTCCGGTCGGTTGGGAGTAACTTCAACCGTAATGGTGGCATCGCCTGGAAAGAGTTTACTCAACGGCGTACCGGGTATAAGTTTAGTGTCAAGTTCCAATAGTCCGGTGGAGTCAGCGCCAAACCCAAGTTCTTTAGCGCTGCACATCATACCTTGAGATAGTTCTCCACGTAGTTTACTTTTCTTAATTTTCCATTCCTTGCCGATTTCAGCATCAACCAGTGTCGCGCCGATCTTTGCCAACGGAACTTTTTTGCCGGCATCGCAGTTAGGGGCGCCGCAAACAATTTGCAGTTGTTTTTCGCCGTCAAAAACCCGACATACAGATAATTTATCTGCATTGGGATGCGGTTGACGTTCAATGATTTCTGCAACAACCACATTGTCCGGTACTGCGTTATTTCTTTTTACAGCCTCAACTTCGATACCGGCCCGCGTCAGTTTGTTGCAGAGCTCATCAACGCTGCCGGCAGACAAGTCAACATATTGTGTCAGCCAATTATATGAGATATTCATTGTCAATCCTTTTCCTGAATCTGTGATAATCTGGATTTTTTTTGTTTTGCTTGCATTTGTATCGCACCGAATTCTCGCCGAGCCAGGTTATTGGTCAGAATTGTTCGAGAAACCGAACGTCATTTTCATAAAGCAGTCGAATGTCGTTGATGCGGTAACGAATCATTGCCAAGCGTTCGATGCCGATACCGAAGGCGTAACCGCTCCAAATTTCTGGATCGTAGCCGACATTTTGCAGGACATTCGGGTCAACCATGCCGGCGCCGGCAATTTCCAGCCAGCCGGAGTGCTTACAGACCGGACAGCCCTTACCGCGACACATGACACAGGAGAAATCGTATTCAACGCTTGGCTCCGTGAATGGAAAGAAATGTGGGCGCAACCGGATATCAACGTTCATCAGCTCTCTGGCAAATGCCTGCAGGACACTTTTAAGATCAGCCAGAGACACGTTTTTGTTAATATATAATCCTTCGATCTGATGGAAGTTCATGCTGTGCGTTGCATCCGGGGTGTCACGACGATAACAGCGGCCGGGCGCGACAATCCTGATCGGAGGCTGTTGATTTTCCATTATCCGGATTTGAACTGGAGAGGTTTGTGTCCGTAACAGTCTGCCGTCGGCAAAGTAAAAAGTGTCGCCTCGATCACGGGAGGGGTGGTCTTCCGGCGTATTAAGCGCGTCAAAGTTATGATGTACGGTCTCAATTTCGGGACCTTTGGCAACCACAAATCCCATCCGGCGAAAAATGGCAATCGCGTCGTCCCGCACCTGGGTAACTGGGTGCTTGCGGCCGACTTTAGGGCGACGTCCCGGCAGGGTGAGATCGATAGTTTTTGTTTGATCTACGGAGGTTGAACTCCGCAAAAGGGACAAAGCACTTTCGATCATCTCCTGCAGACGTTGTCGTCCATTGTTAAACGCAACTCCGGCCGCACGGCGCTCTTCAGAGGGTAGATTCTTCATCTCTTTACTCAATGCCGGAAATAAACCATTTCTTCCCAAAATACTGATTTTCAACTGTTCAACTTCTGTTTCTGCGGTTGCCGCTGCCAGTCTGTTTTTCGCGTCAAGCAGCGCCGCATCGATTTTTTCCGTTATCCAATTGGACATTGTTCATAGCCTCTACAATTGTTAATCTTCAAGCTTTTTTATTTCGTCATCATTTTCGTCCAGCTCGGGTTCCGGCGCGGGCTTGGACCTGTTGATTTTGTATTTTTCAGGATAAACCACTCTAACTTCGTTACGATTGCAATGAATCAGATTGCCGGTGTCTTCGAGTTGCACAGAAACTTCCTGAGTAAGTAGATTGCGATCGCAAATTTTGCCGCGACCTCCAGAGCATTCGCACAAGTCGCCGCGCCTCGGCATCGTTTTTTCCAGTTCCAGATAGCCGTCGTGTTCATATTTTAAACAGCACTTGAGTCGTCCGCAGACACCGGAAATAGTACTGGGAGTCAACGATAAATCCTGGTCTTTGGCCATTCGTACGTTGATGGATGCAAACTCTTTTAGAAAGCGTTTGCAACAGAGTTCCTGGCCACAGATTCCCAAACCGCCCTGAATAGCGGCTTCGTCCCGGACCCCGATCTGGCGTAGCTCAATCTTGGTATTCAGCGAATGGGATAACTCTTTTACCAGTTCCCTGAAATCAATTCTGCCATCGGCGGTGAACTGTAGTGAAATTATTTTGCCGTCAAGGGAGTAATGTGAGTTAAGCAATTTCATTTTCAGGCCGAGTTGCTCAATGTGTTTCAGCGCGGTGCGGAATGCTGATTTGGCACGCATCTGATTTTCATGGGCTACGCTTTTGTCGTGAACCGTCGCTTTCCGGATGATTTTTGGGATATCCTTGCGGTTGGCGTTGGCCTGAAGCTCGCCGCGACACGACAATACTTTGCCGTAATCCTGAAAAAAATTCTTTCGGATTACGCACCAGTCGTTAATTTTTAAATTGAGCGTGTCCTGACCACGTGCCGTATAAGAAGCGCCATTGTCCAGGTGTACAGTATAAAGTAAATCCATGCAGGAATAGCCTTTCTGTCGTTAATAGTTGTGTTTAGAGCCCATTACAAAACTTCCCGTGGCCGCCTGCCTGTGCGTCGCGCGCCAACAGGCGCGGCAAAAGAGTTTGTCGCCCAACGGGTTGGGTCGGAGGCGCAGCATACTTCACGGCGGAGTGACCGGTACAAACCATTGCGGGAATACACCAGCCGCACCGCCTGCCGCGCCTGCGCTCCCAACGCGGTTCACGGGAATTTTGCAATTGGCTCTTTAATATAGCAGATTTTAACCGGCAGAAAAACCATCGTTCATAAAAAACGTTTTTTTTTAGTTTAGACAGTGGCAATTCTATGGTTTTGACATAACTTTCAGTAAGTTGTAATGCGCTTTGCGCCGGTTAAAGCAAATATATTTGACCGGGCGAATGAGACGAAGTGACGCTTTATCATCGTTGTCAGCGCAGCAGTTGTCGTAATCAGATGCCGGAAGCGCAAGACCGTGTAAGGCAAGGAAGGAGCGACCACGATTACGACAATATCAATTAATGATATCTTTTAAACATTGAATAACTTCCGGTAAAATATGTTTGAGCAACGAAATATCATAACAGCAGTCGAGATCGGCACCTCGAAGATTTGCGTGTTGACGGGAAAGGTTACCGATGACGATAAAATCACTGTTATCGGACATGGCGAAGTTAACACTGAAATTGCGGTGAGCAAGGGCGAAATCGTGGACGTGAACCGAACGCTTGAGTTGTTGGCTCGCGCATTTGAAGAAGCAGATGAGGGTTCTGGCGGTGAGATTAATAACAGCCGACTGCTGGTGGTGACGGTAACCGGCTGTGATATTGATTTTTTTCAAGGTGTAGGAACGGTTTTTATCAACAACGAAGATCATACTATTCGGGATTCCCATCTTGAAGAGTCGCTGGAAAATGCTCAGGTTAAACCGTTGCCGATGAACCGGATGCCTATTAATACGTTCGACGCCTATTTTTTACTTGACGGTAACCGCCGGGTACGTAATCCGTTGGAGCAAATTGCTCACAAATTGGAAGCATACGTTCATGTGATTCACGGTAATACCAATCGGGTGGAAAATTTTATTTCGGCGGTGCGCAATGCCGGATTTGAGAGAAAAATCGAACCAGTATTTAGTGGTATAGCATCGTTGTACGGGCTATTGACGGAGGAAGAGAAAGAAAACGGTGCTTTACTGGTGGATATGGGTGCTGGTGTAACCGAATATGCGGCAGTATATAATTTGGGGGTGTTGGCCAGTGGAATGTTGCCGATAGGATTTGAACACCTTGCCAACGATCTTTCACTGGGACTGGATTTACATATTTCCGTTTGCCGCAAGTTATTACGGGATGGCGTTATCAGCGAACACATTCAGGCCGGAAAGGGATTCATTGAACAGAAGACTGCTATTGGCAAAATTCGTAAAATTCCCGTCAGTTCATTCGAAAAAATCATTGATTTGCGTCTGCGTGAAGTCTTCCAGATTATTCATGAACATATTGTTGAGCAGGGAATTTTTCGCAATCTCGGTTCAGGTGGAATTATTACCGGTGGGGCGTCGTTGCTGCCTCGCACTGCTGGAATTTTTCGGGAGATATTTCAGTTTCCGGTCAGAGTCGGTAAACCGTTTGATGCCGGTGGTGCTGTAACCGGTTTGGAAAATCCGCGATACAGCACGGTTTGGGGCGCTTTGAAGTACGGCGAAGAAATAGACAGGATAAGAAGACAAAAACTTAACCGTGGGTTTTTGGGTGCGGTAAGTGAGGGTTTTGATGGTTTTGTCGACTGGTTGTGGGATCGGCTTGTAGAGGTTAAAAAGTCTATCAAATTCTGACGGCATTGAATTTCTCACGGATACAGGACATGTTAATGAGCGAACAGAAAGAACATAAGATAGAGATTGTAGTAGTGGGACTGGGGCGCGCGGGCGGGAGAATTGTTGGCGCGTTACATCAGTTGCCGGGCTCAGAGTCCATGCGTCTGCTGGCGGTAGACACTGATGCGGCTTCTTTGCGGGAATGTGGTATACCGGAAGAGATGTGTGTGTTGGCCGACGAAAAATGGCGCAATGGGCGCGGCTGTGGTAGCGATGTTTTAAAAGGCCAGCGTTCAATGGCACGGGAACGTGCTAAAATTGAAGCGCTTATCTCTGATGCCCGGCTACTGATTATGGTCGGCGGCCTCGGTGGTGGAACCGCAACTGGCGGCGCTCCGGCATTCGCCGGTGTCGCTGGCAAACTGAAAATTCCGTCGGTTTTCGTAATGACTATGCCGTTCTCATTGGAAGGACACGGACGGCGCCGCGTCGCGGAGGAAGGAATACGCGAGTTGCTGCCGGTAGCTGATGTGTTGTTGTGTCTTCCCAACGACCTGTTATTTTCGTCGCTACCAGCCGAAGTGCCGGTATACGACGCTTTTAAGATGGCGGATGTTGAGGTGGCTGGTGCCATTAACGGCATTAGTCGATTGTTGCGTCCGGGAAATCTTCTGACCGCCGATTTTGCTGATTTCGATAGTGTTATTGCCAAACGTAAAAGCTTTTGCAGTATTGGTTTTGGTTCGGCAACCGACGCGGACGGTTTGAATCGTTGTCATCTCGCCCTGGAGCGCATGTTGGATTCGCCGCTGCTTGGCGGCGCTGAGAAGCTACGCCAGGCAGACGCAGTATTTCTCTCACTTTCCGGCGGTACCAGCCTTAATATTGGCGAAACTAAAAAAACTTTTGAAGCAGCAGCTAAATTTATCAGTGAGCGGGCCAGGGTGATTGTCAGTGCCAATGTTGACTCGACATGTGGTGATTCCGTACAACTTACCGCCATAGCGATTAAATTTGATGAGGAACAACAACCCGACCCGTCACTGCACCGGAGTAACTCCTATCGTGCCGAAGAGCATACCTCCAAACCGAAAGTACCGCAACCACCACCGCTATCAGGTAATTTTGAACAAGTTGAGTTGCCGTTGCAGAATATTTCGCGCGGCATGTTTCTCAATACCACTCCGGTTATTCATAATGGCGAGGATTTGGATGTGCCTACTTTCCAGCGGCGTAATATCTTTATTGACCAAGGTAATTAGTGCCTGAACGAAAAAGGCTTTTTTCGTCGGCACTAATTATTAAACACTGGTTATCAGTCCCGCGCCCGCAATCGAACGGCATACCAGAATGTTATTCTTCCTGCCGCTAGGCAGATAGTATTTTTCAGTGATATTGGCTATAAGATTATCGACATCATTTTTCAGCACCAGTACCATCATGCAGCCGCCTAGTCCGGCTCCGGCAAGTTGCGCCCCCACCACTCCGGAAGTGCTGTTGGCAATGTCCACCATCTGGTCGATTTCAGGTAAACTGCAATGGTATGAGCCGGGCTGGTATTTGAGTTGAGCGCGGATGACTCTTTCGGGATCGCCGCTTTCCAAATCCTCGATAAGCCCGAGCAGGTAAGAGTTGGAGGAGGGTGAACGATAAGGATTGAATTTACGGCTGACAGCATCGTATTCCGACACCCGGTCGCCGTCATGAGAAATGCGCATCAGACGACCGATTTCAATGATATTATTATTGCAGAGACACTCTGTATACGCGGCAGCGCGTTCAAATTCGCTGAGACCAAACAGCACGACACCGCGAATCGGGTAGAGACTATCTGTCGACGGTGCGTGACCGGGCCACAACAGGGACAGATTTTCTTCTGGCAGCAGAGCCGTCAGCTCTTCTCGCGTAGCGTATTCCGGCAGGTGAAGAAGTATCCGGTAAATCCATGATAATGGAATACCCAGATTGCGCGTGTTGACATCCCGGAGATGTTGCAACAATGGACGATACTGTGGAAAAAACTGCTTGATCAGCATAAAACCGATACGGTAACAGCAGATACGGTGGTTGAATTGGTCTTTGGCTTCACTCGATTTCTTGGCCTTAATGCCGGAGTCGCACACGGCCATAACGTAATTGTCCGGGAAGGCAACCACGTCTTCAACCGCAAAGTCGAAAAATCTGACTTTAACGACTTTGCCCTTCTCTCCGAGTTTTACCGCCGCGTGATCCGCGCTGCCGCCACGAGTGCCGACAAACCATTCTCCTTCTCCGCAAAGTGTAACCAGTTGCGCCGGAAATGTTTCAAGCCGGTTAACCGCTACTACTGCCTCGGCGGCGCCAACCACCAGACTGGACGAGGAACTTAATCCTGCCGCCGTCGGGATATTGCCGGAAACAAAAATATCCATGCCGCAGAGGCTGTAGTGGGAAAATTTTTTCTGGAGTCGGAGAAATGCCGCTTTGATGTAATGCGACCAGTCAACTCCATATTCGCTGATCAGTTTTGCCAGTTTTTTGCTGTTTATCAGCGAGAGCCAGTCGTCCCAAGGCAAGTCTCTTACCAGGCCGCTGATGGAGAATGACGCATCTTGAAATTTGTCTGATTCTAAATTGAACAATCTGACCATATCATCGTCGCGCGGAGCAACTACCATCAATGTTTCATAGCCGATCGTCATCAGATTGCAATTGCCGCCCTGATGATCGACATGGCGTCCCATTACGTTGAGACGTCCGGGAGAACGAATGATGCCGACAACCGCGTCCATGCCGATCTGTCTGGCGGCAAAGTCGAGCAGGAGCGGGTAACGGGAGAGTTGGCGCTTCATGACATCGGGATCATCCCCATAAAGCTTTTTGAATGTTTCAACCGGTTTGCCGGAGCTTCCCCTGATCGCTGTATTAATCAACTCCAACCAATCACTGATGCAGCGGAACTCTTCACGGTTGTAGGATATTCGATGCCTGTTATCAGTTTTTTCCCGAAGAGTGGTCTCCACTTCAAGAAGTTCTGCCGGATTATTAAAACCAAGCACCTTTGTATGATCCTGCACCCGCAAAATTCCAATATTTCCGCAGCTATCATTCCGGTTTCGAATGATTTTTACGATGTCGGATAAATACTCTTCCTGTTGCGCGTTGCTATTTCCAAGTTGTGTAAGTGCATGTTTTAAATGTCGGCATTTGGCTATATACACCGAAGTATTGCAGTCCGGCACCTTCTCCACTTGGTCAGGAGTCATGCAAAAATTATGGTTCGCGGATGAAAACTCAAAAAACGTCGCGGATTCCGGAATCAGTTTCAGTATCGATTCTGAAGACAACGTTGCCGATGTTTTGTTTTCCAGAAGTTCCCAGAATTTCCCGAATGCTTTACTCAGTTTACGCTTATCTATGGTCCGTCCTGCGCCAAAAAATTCCCCGGCAATAATTTTTTTCAGTTCGCTTTTGCCAGGCAGTTTATTATTTAACGCCAGGTCGCGAATTTCTCCAAGTATCCGGCGTTGTTTGATGTCTGCCATTTCAATAATTGCCAGTGGTGTGCCGCTGGGATCAACAACTATCCTTCCCTGGGTAGAGTTGTCCGCGCGCGGCACCGACAGCAGCGCCAGGTCGTGTTTTCCGGTATAATAGAGGTTGAACAGGTTTTCCAGTGTGGATGGTTCAATAATCCGGTCGCCAGCGACCGCCAGAATATCCGCCTGATCCGGAATCGTGGTGAGTGATTGCATTGCCGAACGCAAAGCATTGGCGGTGCCGCGTTGTTCCCGCTGGTAGACAAATGCCACGTTTTGGAACGATGCGCCAACCGTTTTAATGACTTGCTCGGCCAGATTGCCAACAATTACGATATGTTGTTTGATGCCGCAGTCATGATAGATTTTCAACGCCCGATTGATGGCCGGAACACCGTTAATTTCAAAACATACCTTATGAATAGTTTCCGAACCCATGCGTGAACCCTTGCCAGCGGCAAGAATAACACTGTATTCTGGACAACCCGAAGTGTGGGACGATTCGCTGATATTACCTCTTTTGCTCATCATTGTTACTGTTCAATGCCTCATATTTATGTCGCAATCTGATTCGGCGTGTTGCAACAAATTATTGATGTTTGCTGAATAACATTGCGTGAAAAATCTGATTTTCAATAACAGGAACATTAGTCTGGCGCTTTAATAATTAGTGCCAATGGGAAAAACTTTTTTGTAATCAGATTTGAAAAAAGGTTGGCTGAGGTTACATTTACCACCTTAATAGTTCAATTTCTTAATAATATCACAACTAAACAAAGCAGGATTTGTCATGTCACACATGGAGGATATTGAGCAATGTTGGCTACTGTTGTTTGACGATGCCGATCTTATCCGGCATTTGTGTTTGTTGACTTATCCGGAGCAGTTCAAGAATACGACACTGCCGCAACTCAAGGTGATGTCCCTTTTGTTCCGACGGAATTCCGAGAGTGTGATGCTGAAAGAGCTCGCGGAAGAAATAAATGTTACCCCCGGCGCGGCTTCTCAAACAATTGACGTGTTGGTTAAGCGCGGGATAGTCAGAAGGACGATTTCAGACAAGGATCGTCGCGCGGTGGCAATATCGTTGAGCGATGAAGGGGAAAATCAACGTAAACGTTATGCCGCATTTTTTAACAAGATAACCCGCCAGGCATTGGCTGCGGTCCCGGATGATCGTTTGAAAATTTTTTACGGCGTGCTCCGTGAACTATCTCAGGAATTGCATAAATTGAAAATAATCAAAGAGAAGGAAGTAAATTGATGAGCAAAGGTTTCAGTTGGATATTATCGGCACTATTGATTTTATCACTTACGGAAATTTATGGACAGGGGCCGGGCGGCGCTCCACCCAAACCGGTGGTTACGGTTGGCGAGGTATTTGAGGCGGAAAATATTCAATCCCGGCGCTATACCGGACACATAGTGTCGCCTTCAGTCGTCTATCTGGTGCCCAGAGTAAACGGGGAATTACTGGAAGTTGGATTTCATGAGGGTGATTATGTTGAAAAGGGACAAATATTGTATCAGATCAGGCCGGTGCGTTACGATGCCGCGCTAAAAAATGCCCGGGCAAAAGTAGCCGAAGCAAAAGCACGATTTATCTATGCGGAAAACAATTATCGACGCATCAGTAATCTCCATGAAAAAAAGGTGGCATCGCGGGATGCCTACGAAAATGCGTTGAGTGAGCTTGAAACATATCGTGCCGGGTTGCTTGCGGCTGAGGCAAATTTAATTACCGCTCAGGATGACTTGTTTTATACTAAGATTACCGCGCCAATTGCAGGAAAGATTGGAGTTACTAATTTTACCGTGGGTAACTATGTTACAACTGCGTCAGGGACGCTTGCCACCATCATGCAGGTAGACCCTATCCGGGTCTCTTTTGCCATGAGCAACCGCGATTTTTTGTCATTATTCGGCAGTGAAGCAAAACTGCGTGCCCAAGCGGATATCAGCATCCGGCTTGCCGATGACTCGTGGTTTGAGGAGAAAGGACGGATTGATTTTATAGACAACGAGGTTAACCGGAGAACCGACACCATTAGGATTTACGTAATATTTGACAACCCGGACCGTGGACTTATTCCGGGTAGCACGGTTACCGTTATGCTTACAAAACAGGTTGAAGGCAAGTTTTCCGCGATAGTGCCATCCGCGCTGATGTACGATGGGGTAGGCACCTATGTTTACGTTGTCAATGACAAAAACGTTATCGAAAAACGGGAAGTGGTTGCCGGCAATAATGACGGTCGGATACAGATTCTTAAAAGTGGAAGTAAACCGGGCGAGCGGATAGTTATTGACGGTATGCACAAGGCCATGCCCGGAATGGAAATAATTCCTGACTTCAGAAAGAGAAAGATTGAATAATGTTTTCACGAATTTTTATAGAACGTCCCCGGTTTGCGATGGTTATCAGTCTGGTACTAGTCTTGGCCGGTATCATTTCGATCACTAAAATACCAATCGCTGAATACCCTGAGATTGCCCCGCCTCAGGTACAGGTTTCCGCCGTCTACACCGGCGCGAGCGCTCAGGTTGTTGCCGAGACGGTTGGCCTGCCGATCGAAGACGAAATTAATGGCGTTGAGGATTTACTTTACTTTTCATCTTCCAGCGACAATATTGGCAACTATTCGTGTTCGATAACCTTCAAAATCGGCACTAATACCGATATGGCAATGGTCAATGTCCAAAACGCTATCAAGCGAGCCGAAGCCAAGCTCCCCGAAGAGGTCACTAAAGTTGGTATCAATGTTGCCAAGCGTACCGGCGATATTTTAGCCGTGCTTGCATTTATGACCGACGGCACGAATTTTTCAGCGTTGGAATTAAATAATTATGTCAAAGTCACCGTTAAAGACACGATTGCCCGAATTGACGGTATTGCCGCTGCGGAAATTTTTTCCGCTCAAGAATACGCCATGCGCATCTGGCTCGATCCACTTCGACTGGCAGGAATGGGGATTTCCACAGAAGAGATCGCTGCTGCTGTCAGGTCTCAAAATATCCAGGTCGCCGCCGGTTCCATCGGATCGGAAAACAGCAATGACTACCTTGAGTATAAACTCAATGTCCAGGGACGTTTATCTGCTATAAGCGAGTTTGAAAATATTGTTGTGCGCAGCGATGGCAAGGGGAATATTGTTAGACTCAAAGATATTGCCAGAATCGAGCTCGGGTCAAAATCTTATCCCGGACACGCCAAGTTCAATGGTCAAACAGCCGTAGCCATGGGAGTTTATCGTAATACCGATTCAAATGCGTTATCTACCATGAATCGCGTTAAGGCCGAAATGAAGAAGATGTCTGAGCGCTTCCCACCCGGGGTGTCTTATGTGGTTGGCTATGATCCAACCGAATTCATTATGATTTCTTTACGCGAGATAGTTCAAACTTTGCTTCTCGCATTAGCACTGGTGGTACTGATTACTTTTATTTTTCTTCAGGATTGGCGGGCAACGCTGATTCCGGCTATTGCCATTCCGGTGTCGATCCTGGGAACCTTTACCTTTATGCTGGCGTTCGGCTACAGCATCAACGTTCTGACCATGTTCGGGCTTATTCTGGTTATCGGGTCGCTGGTGGACGATGCGATAGTTGTGGTTGAAAACGTTCAGGCTCTGATGGAACGCGAACATCTCTTGCCAAAACAGGCCGCGATTAAAACCATGCAACAAATCAGCGGCGCGATTATTGCCACCACACTGGTAACGGTGGCATGCTATGTGCCGTTGGCTTTTTATGGCGGTATGGTCGGCAATATCTACATTCAGTTTGCGGTTACCATGTGTATCTCGCTCTGTATATCAACTCTTGTGGCATTGACTCTAAGCCCAGCACTGTGTGCTATTATTCTACGGCGTCCCGATGGTCGTGTCTCACGATTTTTCAAGCCATTCAACATAATTTTGGACCGTTCAAAGAAAATCTATCTTTTCAGTGTAGGATTATTGGTGCGCCGGGCACTGCTGACAGTCGTGCTATTTGCGTTAGTTGCGGGAGCCATCTATTATCTGCCGAAATTCATTCCCAGTTCATTTTTGCCAACTGAGGATAAAGGCGCGATAATGTGCAATTTCGAATTGCCGCCCGGGGCGACTTTGGCCAGAACTGAAGCGGCTATTAAGGAGTTTGAAGCACTTATTAGTAAGGTTGATGGGGTTAACTCCCTGATCACTATTTCCGGATTTAGTATGCTGGGCGGAAGAGGTGAAAATAACGCTTTGGCAATTGTCAAGCTTGAACACTGGGATAAACGTAAAACACCTGATTCGCAACTGAATGCCATGGTGGCAGAGATTCAGAAGCAGACAGCCAGTATTTCGGCAGCGCGTATCATCAGCTTTACTCCCCCGGCTATTATGGGACTGGGGATGACTGGCGGTGTGTCGTTTGTGATTTGCGGGGATGGCGATGTCGATCCGCGAGCGCTTTCCACTGTGGCACAGAAATTCGCGATGGAACTTTCCGGTCGTCCTGAGAGTCTTTACGCGATGACCACTTATAATGCGGATACGCCGCAACTGCAATTAGACATCGACCGTGAAAAAGCGGAACTGCTGGGAGTTCACATCGATACGATATTTTCAACACTACAGAGCAAGCTGGCATCGTTGTATATCAATGATTTTAATCTGTGGGGCAGCACCTTCTATGTCACTATGCAGTCGTCGCGGGAATATCGTTCAACGTTAAATAATATTCGCGATATTCAAGTACCCAACAAGAACGGCGAAATGGTGCCGTTGCCCTCTCTGGCAACGCTGCGATTTACAGTCGGGCCACGTCAGATTCAACGTTTTAATAAACTTGTTTCAGCCAATATGACGGCTCAGGCGGCCCCACGCTTTACCAGTGGACAGCTCATGGAAGTAATAGAAAAAATGGAATTGCCGCAAGGCTATCATATCGAGTGGACGGATATGAGTTATCAGGAACGTGAGAATCAGGGACAAATTTTGGTATTGATGATGTTGGCGCTGACTTTCGCCTATCTTTTTCTGGTGGCACAGTACGAAAGTTGGACTATTCCGGTGCCGGTGATGTTGTCCGTAAGTTTTGCCATTCTTGGCGCATTGCTTGGATTGTGGCTGACAAAATCAAGCCTGAGTATTTATGCGCAATTGGGATTGGTAATGCTTATCGGTTTGGCGGCTAAGAATGCCATTCTTATCGTTGAATTTGCCAAGAAGGAAGGCGAAAGTGGACTTCCAATCAGTCAAGCAGCCATCAGCGGCGCAAGCTTGCGTTATCGTGCCGTGCTGATGACCGCCTGGTCATTTCTGTGCGGAGTATCTCCGCTGGTGTTTGCTGCCGGCGCTGGTGCCGGCAGCCGCCAGTCAATCGGTATCACCACTTTTTCTGGAATGTTAATGGCCACTTTTGTCGGTATTGTCTTTGTTCCTGCTCTCTATTCGCTCAGTGAACGAATACGGGACAAGGCGAAAAGCTTATTCCGCATCAAGCATAAACATTGATATATGAACGCGGCAATTGACGTTGTTAGCACAGCAGTTGTCGAATCGTATTACTGTGTTCAAAATTTTGCGAAATTAGTCTGATTCAAACGTGTTGCATCACGCGACAGTTTTTTGTTTTGTAAGAAATTTATTTAACTGATTAGCAAACAAGTGAGCGTCTTTGGGGCTAAAAGGTGCCGGGCCTTTCGTGGGCATGCCGCAATCACGCATTTCCTGCATTAAATTACGCATCGCTAAACGGTTTTTAATATTGGCAGTCGTGTACAGTTCGCCCCGATGACTGATGGCGTGAGCGTTTTTACTGATAGTGTAGTCAGCCAATGGAATATCCGCAGTTATGACTAAGTCCCCCTCTTTAAGCATTTCGACAATCCGCTTATCTGCTTCGTCCGGCCCTGAAGCGACAATGATATAGTTGATGATTTTTGATTTGCCGATATCAATCCGCTTGTTTGATACTACAAATGTCGTTATCGAAAACCGTTCGATCGCACGAAATAAAATCGGTTTCAGTTGATTCGGCAAAGCATCTCCATCAAGAAAAAGTGTCATTGGATTTCTCTATACATCTCCAGTATTTTCAATATAAGGATCAATTACGCCAGCAACTTTCCCAAAATCCTCTTTAGATAAAGTTCCAACTGGTTCCAAAGTGGCTATGCCATTTGTTTTGTCTAAATTAATCTTTAACATTATCTGTCCTTTGTGTTTGTGTTCCGGATAGTAAATTAATAAGTAATGGCAAGGTTGATAAATGCAAGTTGAAAATGTAAAAATGTGCAGGCTTGTTCTCTGTGGCGTAAGGCCTCACTCTTTCCTTTGGGACGGGGTCAATACTACAGAGCACTAGAACGGACAACGAGTAGTATGCGTTCTCCGAACGCATGAAACGAATTTCGTGGGGTAATGCTGATTGCGTTCGGAGAACGCAAGCTACTGAAAAGCAGCGCCAAATTTGAGAGAGGTTTATAACACGAAGGCGCAGAGGCACAGAAGAATTTTGAGGTTTTAGTGAGAAATATTCCTCAAAATAAAATATGAAAAATTTGGGGTATTCTCCTAATTCAGCAAAATTGTTTACAGGGACAATTGATTTGAAATAAATTCGGCGATCTGGGCGGCCTGAACGTCTTGGCCTTCTGCCGTGAAGTGAATAGCGTCCTGGGAAAACAGTTCCGGTGCCTTATCCATTGGAGTGTAAAGATCCAGAATCGCCAGCCCCAGCTCTTCTGCTATTTTCATGGCATCGGCGTTGCGTTTCAACAGGCGCGGAGTACGTCTCGCTTCCGGTTGCTCAAGATTACCTTTTTCCCGTATGGGGGTAGATGTGCGCCAGGCTACTTTTTTACGTTTCTGTTTTAATGAACTCAGAGTTTCTTTAAGGTTTTGCGAATAAACAGTGTCGTCAATATCCCAGCCGTGAAGACCGTTGTTGAATATTACCAGCGCGTAGTCATTACGGCTAAGCAGGTAGTCCAGTTCAGGCATATAATCCACATCGCTGACACATTTCGCGGTGGCATAATAATCCACGCATACTTTGTCTTCCAGTAATTTATGGACTTTGTCGGCATGTCCGACTACAATAGAATCCCCTACCAGCAAAACCCTTGGCTTGCTGGAATCAGTTGCGTTGTTCCACCGCATATTCGACCATTCGATATTTTCTCGAATAAGAGTTTTTTCCGCGCTCATGAATAAATCCTTTCATGTTTGAATTGTACATAATAAAATATTGCAAATAGGCAATAAAATATTATTATAGTCCACAAATTGAATTACTCAATAGAGCATATACTCATAATATTCTCTGATTTTTTTGTTGCCTGATTCAGCTTTAAAAGTTACAGCCAGGCGCATCCCGGGTTGTTGTTTATCCGATGTGTCGATAAGGATGGTATAGTATCCTGATTCGCTTTTACTGTAATAGAGTTCCACTCTTTTCAGAAAACCGGCGGGCAACGACTCTTGTAACTGTTTTTCTTCCGCGTGTAAAAGGGAAAACGCCTCTTTGAGTTGTTCCGTTTCCAGCGGGTTCAAGCGGCAACGATACGCGATTTGTTCTACCGGAGTAGAGTAAAGACTCGGGCGACCGGCAATAGCGGGCAAGCCCTGGGGCGGGATTAGCCGCACTCCGGATACGCGTCCGGCTGCATCCGTCCGGCAGATTTTTCTTATAGCCGGAATCCAGAGAATCTCTTCCCGGAATTGGAACGGTTGGTTGCGCGGCAGATGATATAGTTCGGCATTGAAATATTCCTCCGCTTCCAGACTGTTGAGACGGACCAGACTGTCGTGATCAACATAATCACAGATGCGGTTGGCAATAATTTCATACTTCTCGCGTTCTTCAGCACTCACTTCAATGTTGTTCAGCATGGCCATCAAATCCCGGTCAGGCGCAGAGCCGGTGATGTCAAAGCCGGAGACTGCGTCGGTGATGCGATAGGCAACATCTTGTTCGGCGTAATTTTTTAATTCGCGAGTTGTACCGTCAGCTACATAGCGCTCATCTTTCAATGCAATGGTGTTTTCATCCACAGCAATATTTCTTAAGGGATTGTTTTTCCTGTCATTTAAAATCAGCCAGTATATCCGGTTGACTGCTCCTTCCGCGACATACGCTGAACGGGTAAAATTGGAGAAGGTGAACGCATCTTTTTCCGCGTATTGCGACAGAACAATTGCCGACCCTGCCAGCAATGACACCAGCATGAGAAGACAAAGCGCGGTTACCAGCGCGATCCCATTTTCTGATTGGTTGTGTAACATATTCGCCTGTATTCGTGAGAGATTCAGTGCGGCACAGATGCTAGGCGGCAAAACACCGCTGTATTGACATACTGCAAGTTGTAGCCAACGAAGCAGATGTACCGCAATGAATTTCCCCGAAGGGTAAATTGTTCTTAATTTATCACGGATTCAGATATTCAATATTGTCTCTTACCATAAGAAGTATTCCAGGAGCTCCCGGCGCTGCGCCGTAACCACTGTTCTTCAGTGCCGTCCTTTAATTTTATTTTCATTAGAATGGCCAATGGAATTTGTTTTTTTTCTTCTTCGTCCCAATCCTCATACCAGACAATTTCATCGCCTTCACGCTCGGCATACTCGAAGTTAAGAGTGGCAATTTTATCGGCAATAACTTCTTTGATAATGCCGACGTTATCGCCCGGCTCGCCCAGCCAATACAAAATCGGGGTAGGGCGGTAACGGGCAACAAGCTGTTCATCTTCAAGTCGCAGTTCAATGAAGCGAATCCCGCCGGAATTTTCGCCTACGCTGCGATGGAGGTAGGCAAAGATGATTGAATCATGATTGCCGAGGAATATCTGCTGGTTACGACCGTCTGGATTGGGCCAGCGCAGCGGCACCATGTTTTTCATCGCGTGGTTCGCGATTCTGTCGATATTTTGCATTGATTCGAGATTTTTGCTGTTTTTCTGAATGCTTTTCCATAACTGTTGGACTGACTGCAGAATTCCCGCAGCCAGAATGGCAATCATGCACAAAATTCCCAGAGCCAGGACAACTTCAACCAGGGTGAACGGGCGGTTTTTCATAACTCATCCACCTGCACAATGCGATCGATGCTGAGTTTTGTGAGGGTGTCGTTATTGTCTGTGCTGATTTCAACCGTCATTGTTACCAGCCGTTGTTTGCCGATAACCGTTTCCATCTCCTCCGGCAACTCAGCCTCGCCGTATGTACATCTTGCCTGTATATTTGGGTACGGAAAAAATTTGTCATCAATTGAAGCACCAGGAGGATAAAGCATGAAAAATTCAACCGCGTTTGCCAGTCTGTGGCTTTCCATACGGAAACGCTCCGCGCGCTGCACTCGCTTTGCCGATGCCGTCATGGCATACATGGTTGCGGTGATTGCGCCTGCCAATATTACCAGGGCGGCCAGCACTTCGAGCAGTGTAAAAAATTTAATCCGTTTTGCCATCTTTTGAAGATATCCTGCCGGTTAATGGCGACAAAACCATGGTCACCATTTCTGTTCCAAGTTCAAATTTAACGCTTTGGCCTTGTCCTGAGCCGTCCGGGAAAAACACAAAAATAGCGTATTTGCTGTCTTCTTCCCGAAGATTTTTGGTGCCCGCCATAATTCGCATCTCTTCCGGGAGCAATATTTCGCCTTCTTCGGAGGCAATGCAGTCATTTTCAGGGTCATACCAGATACTGACTTTCCGATGCTGGCAGGAGGCGGTTCGGCGGGCTTCCGCGCCATGCTGTTTTACTTCGGTCATTACCTGTTCCATGGTAACAAAAGCCGGAATCCGGCGCATAGCGCTCACCGCTATACCCACCCCCAGAGCAAAGATCATCATGACCGCGACGATTTCAATGAGGGTAAAATTCCGGTATATTGGCACTGAACTCATTTTTTTCTAATTCCGCGATTGGTGATATCAGCATTATCGCCGTCACCTCCCGGCTGACCGTCCGCGGCATAGGAGATAATCTGGAACCGTCCGTTTTCCACCTGATAAATGTATTCGTTATCCCACGGATCCAGCGGAATCTCCTCTACTTCGAGATAGGGGCCGCGCCATTTTTCGGAACCGGTGGTGTTTTCAACCAACTCGGAGAGCCCGACATTGGCATCCGGCAATCGCTTCATATCCATTTCAAACGAAATGACTGCGGCAACAAATTGGGCAATTTGGGCCTGCGCGGTTTTAATGCGGGCAGCTTTCATATGTCCGTAATAGGTAGGCAAACCAACTCCCACCAGCATTGCGACGATTCCCATCACTACGAGGATTTCCACCAGGGTGAAATTTTTCTTTTGTTTCATCAAACAACCTCCATTGTTTTTAGTTATATTGAGTTCATTTTCATTATTGCCTGGAATACTGCCAATACCACCAGCGCAATAAATCCGGCCAACAGTAAAATTATGGCTGGCTCCATGGCGGTTAAGAGTCGCTTCAGATAGGTTTTGACCTGAGCCTCGCTATCCTCCGCTATCCGGATCAGCATTTCTGCCATATCGCCGGACTCCTCCGCGATGCGCAGCATGGCAGTTGACCCGTCCGGCATATACTGACTTCTGCTGAGAGCCACAGAAAGTTTATGACCGGCTCGAAGCTCTGCTGTCACCGAAGAAAAACTGCCGGCAATAATTTCATTCTGCAGGATTCTCGACGAAATATTGACCGCCTTAATGATTCCGACATCATTCCTTACCATAATTGATAGTGTCCGGATAAAACGACTTACCTGAATCTTTTCCACAATCTGTCCGATAAATGGAAGTTTGAGTATTGTCCGGTCTTTCCAATTTTTCATTTTTCCGTTATTGCGGGATTTTTTCCACAAAACAATGGTGGCAACAATTATTATCGGCCATACCCACCAGACCGCCTGCATCAGGTTGCCGGCATCCAGCATTATTTGCGTCAGGAAAGGCAGCTGATTTCCGGTATCTTTGAATAGCTTGGCAAAACGTGGAATAAAAAAAGTAAACAACAACACAATCATCGTCAAAGTTACCAGGACAATAATTGCCGGATAGATCGAACTGGTAATAACATATTCTCTGAATTCCCTGGTTTCTTTCATGAAGTGTTGTAATTCCCCGGCAACTTCAGCAAGACAACCGGTTTCTTCGCCGGTCTCAATCAAGCTGGCAAAAAGCGGCGGGAAATGAGACTCGCGCGTTTTTATGAGGACAGAAAACCTTTTTCCCTCGTGCAGTCCCCGTCTGAGTTCCTGAACCACCGCAACCCCCGGATTGCCTCTCATGCCCTCCTCGATAATGGCCAGAGTCTGTTCCAGCGGGACTCCGGCCTGCAGCAACGGAGCAAGACGCGCGGTAAAGTCGTATACATTGAATTTGCCGCGTCTCGAGATTGTGAAGCGTTGTTTGTTTTTTGGGGTTGTGCTTGAAGCTTGTTCACCGAGGAATTTGGCAACCACATAATTGTGCCGATTTAAAATCCCGGCAGCGTCAGCTTCAGAGGCCGCTTCAATAACCGTCTCGGTCAAATTCCCATTTTGGATTACTTTGTACAGATAGAAAGCCATAATGCCGTTGCCTCTTAAAAATCCAATTCCAGCGAAACAACCGCGTTATGCAGTTCATTTTCAGTTGTTATTCCTTGCCGGATCAACTCGCGACCGCACTCTATCAGCGGTATCATGCCATTTGCCATGGCGATATTGTTCAATTCAGTGCTGGAACGGTTTTCGCTGATAGCCTTCCGCAGTTTTTCGTTGATTACCATCAACTCATAAATCCCAATTCGTCCCTTATAGCCGGTACTGCCGCAGTGTTTACAACGTTTGCCCGCAAGTTTTGCTGTTCCATGACAAAAAGTGCAAAGTCTTCTGACCAGACGTTGAGACAGCACTCCGACCAACGCGGAATTTATCAGGAATCCCGGAATACCCATGTCCATCAAACGCGTGACCGCTCCGGCAGCGTCGTTAGTATGAAGAGTGCTGAAAACCAGGTGGCCTGTTTGAGATGCCTGGATGGCAATTTCCGCTGTTTCTTTGTCGCGAATTTCCCCGACCAGAATAACGTCCGGGTCCTGACGGAGAATATGCCGCAACCCGTCGGCGAAAGTAAGACCGATATTGGGATTCATTTGCATCTGATTCAACCCGGGCAACTGATACTCTACCGGGTCTTCCACCGTAATAATTTTAACTGTCGGGGAGTTGATTCTCATTAATGAACTGTATAATGTCGTGGTTTTGCCTGAACCGGTTGGCCCAACCACAAGAATCATGCCTTGCGGAAGTCTTAATAATTTTTCTAATGATGCGAGAATTTGCGGAGGAATCCCTAATTTCTCCAGATCGTGACTCATCGCGTCTTTTCGCAACAAACGCATGACCAAACTTTCCCCTTTCAGGGTTGGAATGGTGGAAAAACGTAAATCAAGATCATGTGGCCCCAAGCGAAAATTGATGCGCCCATCCTGCGGCCGCCGACTTTCCGCGATGTTCAGTTTTGCAATCAGCTTTATCCGGGAAGCGATAGCGGGGAAATCAGTCAGCGGTAACTGCATGTATTCCCGCAGCAGACCGTCGATGCGAAAACGGATTGTCAGTTGCAAGTCGCCGGGTTCGATATGGATGTCGCTGGCATCCTGTTCAAGCGCGCTGGCAAACATCTCATTAACCAGTTTGACAATCCTTGCCTCGCCGGCAAGGGAACGCAATTTATGTTCATCATCGGTATTCGTATCCAACTGACTGTCATCGTTATCTTGGGTAACGTAGAGTTGGGTGATATAGCGTTCAACAATACTGCGCCGGGCCAGCTGAACTTCAATTCTGCGTTTGAAAATTTGCTCCAGTTCATAAGACAGCCGGGGGATGTCATAAGGAATCGCAAACAGAAAGACTGCCTTTTCTTCGTCCCAAAGATAAGGGATGCAACAATTAACGCTGAGAAAGTTTTGAGTAATACCGGGAAATTTATCAGGACAAACCAAATCTTCCTCTTCAACCGCCTGATATGGTAAATGGTTGCAATATAGTTGCAATAACTCGCTCTCACTGACGAGACCAGCGCTGAGCAATGCGGTATCCGCCTCGGCGTAAGTTGTGCCATCAGCCAGCGCTTCATGGCCGGCAAGCGGTGCCGCCATCTCGTTACGCAGCGAGCTTATCATATTGTCCCATTCGCCTGAAGTTATCATTTTAATAACCAGTCTTCCTGCCGCGCCTTACCGTGTTGTTGCGCCTGATCTGTTTCCGGATGCATTTCCATAATGGTATTTTTTGAGTGGTACTCCTGTAGTAGGTCAATCGACTGCCGGTAGCGCTTGATCAATTCTTCCAGTCTGGTTTTCCGGCTTATAATTGTTCCAGTTACCAACACCAGCATTTCTGTGCGCTGTTTCTGATAGTCTGTATCTCCCACCAGCCGGCGCAAAAACGGAATTTTTCCGATGATTGGAATTGTGTCCAGATTATCGGTTAATTTCTCTTTAATCATGCCGCCGACAATGACTGTTTGACCATCACGAATCATCATTGTTGTCTGCATGGTACGGTTTTGAATTTCCGGTGAGTCGATATTGGAGGTTTTGTTTTTGACAGCTTCAGAAACCTCTTGATCCAGGATTAATGTAATTTGTCCGGAATGAGTAACCTGTGGAATGATTTTCAGAATAATTCCGGTGTCCTGATACTGAATGTTGCGCACCAGATTGGTAGAGACATCTTTGGGGTCAGTTACTATGCTTTGACTGTTCGTGATTTCAGAGTTTACCAGAGGCACCTTGTTGCCAACGGAAATTTTGGCTTGAGTATGACTGATAACCAGAATCTGCGGACTTGACAGTACCTTTACGTTGGTTATTCCGGCAAGCGCCTGAATATAACCGAATTTCTGTTCCGGATTCCTGGGATTAAAAATCCATAGTTTGGAACCATACTCATCTTTTGCGCCGGGATTGAGATTCTTGTAATTTGTTCCGCCGGTAATTTTCGTATTGCCTTTGGCATCGGCCATATTGAATTCCATACCGAATTTGGTGGTGTCGTTCAGCCCGATCTCAACCACCAGTATCTGAATCAATACTTGTCGTGGCAGAATATCCAGTCGGTCCAGTATAGCCTTGATCATGGTAAATGTTCTTGGTTTGGTGCGAATAATCAGACTATTGTTGATGCCATCGGCAAAAACTCTTACATTCGTTGTAAACAAGCCACCGTCATCTGCGGTTGCTCCGTCACTTTTAAGCGAAGCGCCAGCCGTTGCCGTTTTTCCTTTTGAACTGATATCTTTGCTGGTGGTTGATATTCCACTATCGGAGTTCTTGGAATCAGCCGACAATACTGTTCCTTCCAGCGTAAAAATTACCGATAGTACCTCGGTTAGATATTCCACTTTGGTGTTCATCACTTTATAGATATACACATGTTCCTGATCTCCGGAATCATTCGTATCCAACCGTTCAACCCATTGTCTTGCTTCATCAAGCGCTTGAGAAGTCGGAGCGGTGACAATCAGCAATTGCATTCGATCCACACTGACGATTTTCATGCTTCCTGCAGTATCTTTGTCCGAATTCAAGGTAACCGGCATCCCGAGGATCGGCAACAGTTGAGCGAGTTCTTCCGCAATCCGCTTTGAAGCAACATGATGACAACGGAATACTGCTTTATACCAATCCTGCCGTTCCGGTTTATCCAGACAGGAGACAATCATGCGGATTTTTTCGATAACATCTTTTCCATCCATGATCATGATGGCGTTTTGACTCGGCAACTCAATAATGCGCACTCCCTTGGTCACGAACGGCGCAAGCTGGGCCGCCATGTTTTTAGAGTCAATGTGTTTCAGCCGAAACACTTCGGTGCCGAGATTTGTGCGATCACCTTCCCAAACCGTCGTCTGTCCTGAATCGGTCATGAGTCTGAGGTTTATTAGCCCATTCTCATAGGTGTAGAATACGTTGCAACTTACCATAATCTGCGTAAAAATGTCCCACACCTCTTTCTGGGTTAACTCCATTTCGCAATACAGTGTTGTTCTACTTTGGATGTTATCAACCAAAATGTACTGGAACCCGATTTCCTTGGCAAAAAGAGCTGCCACCTGTGGAAACGGCGCGTTGCTGAAGTTGAACATCCGTTCCTTTTTGGTTTCGTCGTCAAGCTCGAATGGCGGGTTTTGCTCGGCTATTGCGTGCGCTGTACCTGTCGTTTTATATTCCGGCACATTTGCTTCCCTGACTTTTACGTACTTCGACTCATCTGGCCGCACCAGGTCAACTTTGTCGGCTGAGTCCGGTTTGGGATTTTTCCCGTCCGTCAGATCAAAAAAACTACCGTGTTCTTTGTCCTTCTCGTTTTTTTCAATTTTTTCCGCATGTTGGCATCCGGTAAAAAGACCCAGACATAAAATAACTTGTAAAATACTTTTTGTTTTTATACTATTTACGTGCATGGATGCGGCCTCGTCGGGTTGTCCTTGCTCTTATTGCAGGTTTATTCGGTTCATTTTGCGGAGGTGCAAATTTCTCCATTTCAACAACCACGGCTTCCCCATGTTGTAGAATGGTAACATTTGTGCTGTCAACCTTTTGTAGTATGTAGCCTTCGGTAATTTCTGCGCCCTGAAAATAAATATCGCTATCTGCTTTCTTCAATGACGCATTATCGCCGGGCATGTTGCCGGAAACGACAATCAATGCGCCGTGCTTATCTTCGGAACGAAAAACTCCCAGCAAGTTAAATCTGAATCGGCCCGGAGCCCGCCGCGGGTTGTTATGATTATTAACTGCGTTATCTTCATCATTAATTTCTTTGCCGCGGGCAGGGTGGAAAAGATCATGCTCGGCTATCAGATCGCAGTTTTTTGCTAATTGTTTACGAGAAGATATACGAGGTGGTTTATCGTTCTGTTCCGCGGTTGGCTGAGCAGAAAAGGTAGTGGGTTTTCGATTAAGCAACATACCACCCAATATGGTTATGGTTACAAGATAGAGTATAAGTGTGGTTAATATCCAGTTCTTATTCATGGTTTTCATCTTTCTCCACGGGAATAGAAGTTTTTTCGGGGAACCCCACAACCGCAATCGTAATATTCAAATTTAGAAATTCAGGCTTGCGCATATTGTTCGGGCGAATAGCCAGTGAGCGCCATAACAAAACTGGTTGCTTGCTGAATTCCTGCATGATAGTTGTCAATTCGTCGGTCTTCGCTTCGGCCGTCAAGGCTATTTCATATAAATCAAGCCCCGAAGCGCTTTTGACTTTTCGCGGCGTGGCAATGGTGCGTACTCTTGTCCCGGAAGAACTTAAAGTCTGCTCAACCCGACTTCTCAGTAAGCCGATAATGTCATCAGCCGTAGAAAAAGAATTCTCCCGAATACGGGCGAGCTCCAGCGCCGCCGGCTCTCTTTCTTGCATTATTTGACGTTGTTGTTGTATTTTGTCTTTCAGTTTGGCCTGTTGCCGTTCCGCTTCTTTGATCATTGACCCAATCCAGGGGAAATGCTGATCTTGCGAGAACAAACACCATATCGCCAAACTTGTCAGCATAACCGGTATCATCAATGAAGCAAATTTTAGAATTCTAGCTCTCATTTTTTCATCAATTCCAAAGTTACAGAATAGCTATAAGTGTTGCCGCGGCTTTTGTTCTTTCGCAGATTCTTTAACCCGTATGATTTTCCATTTTTGATTGTAGTATAGAAATTGATGTCATCTTTTGACGATTCAATGCTCAACACCAGATTGTTATTGAACAGCCGTAGTGACTTTACCCACATATAGTCTGGAAGTTTTCGCGTGATCTCCAGTAAAACATTTTCCAATCCGGCATAACCGGCTTTTAAATCGCGATATTCCTGTAGTAACTTTTCTTTTTGGGCAAGTTGCAGATTGCGCGTTTGTAATTCCTTCAACTCGTCCCGCAATACATTATTTTGTTGTTCGATTGCCTCGTATTTCGCATAGGAGCGACTGCAACGCTCAATTATTACTACCGCAGCAAAAATAAGTCCGAAAATCATTAAAATGAAATTTATTCTTCGCAATAATTTATATCTCACCGGCTGGTTTCCAAGGGGAATCATCTCACCTCCGGACAACACCGACTTCAATGCGCTGGGTGTCTTTAAAAATGTGAGCATGGCAAAAAAGGTGAGTTTGCAGGAATCTGGAATGTCAGGGTCTAACTTCTTAACAAAATTGTCGTATTGCTCTGCCTGCGTTTCCTGAATATAATGGGCTAAATTTTCCTCAGTCGGGTGGCCGTACTTGCCGAATCCCGGAAATAAATCGTCCGACACCAGTAGCTGTGATATAACACATTGATCAATGCGGGCATTGTTTTGTTCAAGCAGGTTCATTAACTTTGCAAATTCGCTTTTGTCGATGCAGGCCGCACAAATTTTATGCGCCTGATTTGAGTCGCGCGAATGCGAAAGCCGATACCACCACCACACTTCACTCGGGTCAAGCGGAAGATTGTAGGCAAATTTATAGAGCAGCGTGTGTGGCAGCTCCTTTTTGCCGATTTGGTTGGATATTTCCAATTCACGACAAATTACGGACGGAAAAAAACCGCTGAGAAGTACGTGGTCAAATGAAGAACAGTCCAATTGGGAAATATCTCGATTAAGAGAAAGTTCAACAATCTCGCCACGCTTTAGTTTTATTGTCAGCGCAATACCATTGTCCTGGCAAAAAGTAATAACGCAAACCTGCAATATTCTCCCCTCCGCGCATCGTTATTTTAAATTTATATTTTATGCCTTATTGCGATGTTTTGCGGATAAACCTGAAATCGGCAAACCTAGTGCTACAGAGCACTAGCACCAGGAACAAGATATCCTACGCTCCCCACTAAAATTCAGAAAAGCCTATCTACAGGAAACCCCACACACACACCAAATCAATACTGACAAACTAACATTCAGCAACCCATTTGTCAAATACGTTAAATTTAGAGTTTGTTCGAAAAGTTCTAAAAATTCGAAACTTAAGGATTTAAGGCTGACTATCCTTTTGTCAAAGTAAACAACCGGACTGAGCCCGGTGGGTGATTGTTCTCACTCTTTCCTTTGGTTCGGGGTCAATACTACACAG
>JAGYNC010000079.1 GCA_018400135.1 Victivallaceae bacterium | reverse complement strand
AAAGAGTGAGCGATTACAAATATGGAAAAACACAGTAATGGAACATGAGTTAAAACAGAAGCTTGCGAGTTTGCGGGATAATCTCGGCAGAGTTATCAAGGGCAAATCGGAAACCATCCACTTGTTGTTGGTAGCATTGGCCGCCGATGGCAATGTTTTGATGGAAGATATTCCCGGAGTCGGAAAAACCACACTGGCCAAATCACTTGCCGCGTCGATAGACGGCGAGTTTGACCGGGTACAATTCACTCCTGACCTGCTGCCGGCAGACATTATCGGCAGTTCCATCTACAACCCGAAAGAGGGAAATTTTTATTTTCGCCAGGGACCGGTGTTCACCAACATTCTGCTGGCAGATGAAATCAACCGCGCCTCCCCGCGCACCCAGTCCGCGTTGCTCGAATGTATGAGTGAACGCCAGGCATCAATTGATGGCAAAACCAACAAGCTGCCGCGTCCATTTCTGGTTATTGCCACTCAAAACCCCATCGAATACCAGGGTACCTACCCGTTGCCCGAGGCGCAACTCGACCGTTTTGCCATGCGCCTGACGTTGGGATATCCGGATGAGCCGTTCGAAATGGAACTGCTGCTCGATCGCATGGAAGAGGATCCAGCGGATACTTTGAAACCAGTACTCAACTGCAACGAAATTTGCCTTATCCAACAATTGGCGCGCCGTATCGAAATTGAAAAAACCGTGGCCTACTACATGTTGCGCATTATTCACGCCACCAGGAACGAACCGCGTTTTATGCTTGGAGCCAGTCCTCGTGCTTTATTGCTGCTTTCCCGCTGCGCTCAGGCAAACGCGTTTCTGGAAGGACGCAATTATGTCTTGCCCGATGATGTGAAACGCCTCGCCAAAGTGGTGTTGCCACACCGCATCATTCTGGAAAACAAAGCAAAATATTCCGGAGTCACTGCCGACGCGGTAATCAATGAAATTCTGGACAACACAAAAGTTCCGACGTGAGTCTCGGGTGAATGGACTGGCTGGCTTCCGTCTTTCCGGCTTCCCCCTTCGTGCTCGTACTCGTACTCAGCGAAGCGGTACTCGTACTCGGGACTCCGGGATCGGAATCAATTTCTTATCTTTATCCACTCTGTCTGCGGCTTGGCGTGATGCAAAATTTCAGGCCACCATGAAGGACAGCCCTCCACCGGCCTGCGGCCGGTATTTACCACAGCGGCACGTTGCCGTCGATACCGTCAAGTAGTCGTAGTCGCAGGCGTAGCCTTACGCCGCGACTCTTCACCCGCAATGATGAAAAATCAAAAATTAACCTGAGTTTTAACCTTACGCAATATGGTGAAAGGTCGGCACATTCCGGGACAATTAGGAGTTTTGTCCACTAAAAAAATGAGATATTTTTCTTTCAAATTTGAATTATCAATGTTATACTTTAGCTTATTTTTATAATTTGAGTCGCAATTTTTTTCTCGCTTTATATTCACAGGAATAACTATTTTCGAATCATGAAAAACAAGTTTTTGAAAACAAAACTGTCAGCTTTGTTGTTGGTGCTGTTGTCCGCCGGATGCGTCAGTATCCCCGACCAGATAAAACCAGTCGAGAATTTCAAGCTTGAAAGATACCTGGGGCAGTGGTATGAGATTGCCCGGATGGATCACTCTTTTGAGCGGGGATTAACCCACGTCAAAGCCCATTACAGCATGCGGGACGATGGCGACGTAAGGGTAGCAAATCGCGGATATGATCCTGACGAAAAAGTTTGGCAAGAAGTTGAAGGCAAGGCTTATTTTGTTGACTCACCGAATCAAGCGTTCCTGAAAGTTTCCTTTTTCTGGCCATTTTACGGTTCTTATATCATCTTTGAACTTGATCATGAGCACTACCAGTATGCGATGGCTTGCGGCCCCAACACCTCTTATCTGTGGATTTTGTCAAGAACACCACAAATGCCGGAAGATGTCAAACAATACCTTCTCGCCAAGGCTGCGGCAGCAGGGTTCGACGTTGACCAACTGATATTTGTCGACCAATCCCCGTTTTGACCTTCTCCCGTCAACTGTTTTGGCTGCGGTTCCGACCAATCTTGCTTCCGGTTTCCAGGCTGTTCTTTTTACACATTCAGGAGTTATTATCTACCAGATATTTATAAAGCTTTCTACAGGTGCTGTCAAAAGAGTTCACCTCCGCTTCACTATTCAGGTGCCGACACCAGGGACCTCCATCACGACCGATCGCTTCCCGGAGCGTTTGGGAAGCAGGGACAGAATACTCTTCGTATAGACTCACTTCCCGGATGATCTCTCCTCCAAGAAGCCAGAGATTATCCAAATGTCGTTTAATCGTTTTTCTCGCAAGATTGCTTCCCGCGAGAAATTCGGCGAACGGACGCATTTCCTCAAGTAACTGCCGCCCGTATTTCAAGTCCTCCTCTATCCCCATCCAACGCTCAGGCCATTCTGTGAAATCAGGACATATCGCGAGCAATTTACTCATAATGATTTATCCCCATGGTTAATTTCTTTGATATTGTCAAGTTTTTTCAATCCGCGCCATTCAAACCGAACAGGTCTAGCTCCATTTATTTTCTCGAAATTAATCATATACACCTTTTTCTCATCGTCTCTTTCAAGCACTTTTCCTTTCCCCCAAGCGCTATGTAAAACAATATCGCCTATTTCCAGAATCGGCAATGCTGGCGAATTAAACATATCATTTTCAAATTCGATTTGTTTTTTTGCTTCATCAATAATTTCTTGAGGAAAAACGCCTTGACGAACGTACAGGTTATCTTTTATTTCAAATAGGAATCGTGAAGGATATTTACTCAATCCTGTCTGAAAATTATATCCTTCAGACTCTATCATATAAAATGCTCTTTCGGCCCGTGTGATTGCAACATAGGTTAATCTGCGTTCTTCTTCAATTGCTCTTTCTCTGCGTTCTCTAATCGACATATAACTTGGCAGAACACCATCCGTAAAACCACATAAAAAAACATAAGGGAATTCCAATCCCTTTGCGGTATGAATAGTCATCAGTTTAACCCTGTCATTTTTGCCGTCATCAACATCCATATCCGTATACAGCGCTATTTCCTGTAGATAATTTTCCAATGTAAGTTTTTCAACATCATTATTTTCGAGTGCAATAATAGAATTTTGTAATTCTTTGATATTGTCAAGTCTTTCTTCATCCCCATCTGCCCGATACATTTGCCCAAGACCGGTAACATCCAAAATTTCTTTTATTAAATCTGAAACCAAAATTTGATTTTTTCTTTTGCGAAATGCTTTTACCATATGTACAAAATCAACAGCACTTTGTCTATTCAATGAATTGGTTTCTATCGCTTGAAACAACGAAACATTGTTTTGTTCCGCAATTTTTTTTATTCCGGCAACAAATGCTTTCCCCAGTTTTCTTGAAGGCGTGTTGATTATTCTCAGAAAGGCTATGTCATCCCCCAAAGCAATCAAGCGCAGGTACGACAAAACATCCTTGATTTCTTTTCTTTCAAAGAATCTGATTCCTCCCCAAATGGAATATGGAATACTTGCCCTTATTAAAGCCTGTTCGATGATTCTCGAAACGTGGTTCGCTCTATATAAAATGGCAAAATCAGCATATTTCAGGGTCTGCTTTTTCTTTAATTCCTGTATTTCATTTGCAACAAATAATCCCTCTTCAAGATCACTCTTCGCGTGGAAATGAACCACATCCACACCTGCTTGATTCGTTGTGAACATATCTTTATCCACACGAATCTTGTTGTTTTTTATGATATGATTGCCAAGATTTAAAATATTTGGAGTTGACCGATAATTTTGATTCATTACTATTGTTTGAGAATCTGGAAACTGTTTATCAAAATCAACAAGAATCTCAGGCTTGGCTCCTCTCCATTCGTAAATTGTTTGGTCGGGGTCTCCAACAACAAACAAGTTTTTATGAATCTGGGACAATAAAAACACCAGATAAAACTGCCTGGGAGAACTGTCTTGAGTTTCATCCACCTGTATATAGTATAATCGATCCTGCCACTTTTCTAATACATCTTTGTGTTGCTCAAAAATGTACAGAGTAAAATTTATTAAATCGTCGAAATCCAATGAAAAGTTTCGTTGCTGTTTTTCCAAATACCTCAGAAATATATTGTCAAGCAATATGTTGCTGTCTTTGAGTTTCCGTCCGTCATCCCCTAAAACATCTTTATTCTCCGCAATAAATTCAATGTAGTTAGTGCAATTTTTGAAATCACCTATGTTTTTAATGACTTGCTTGTAAGAGTAATCCCTTGAGCTTATTTCTAATTCTTCATAAATATCTTTCAATACTGTTTTTTGGTCTTCGACATCCATAATAACAAACTGTTTCGGATACTGAATTTTGTTAATGTCTTCGCGCAACACCTTAACACAGAAACCGTGGTAAGTTGTTATATACCCATAATCATTACCAACACCAATAATTTGTTTAACACGGTTTCGCATTTCATTTGCGGCTTTATTCGTGAAAGTAACACAAAGAATATTTGAGGCATTCATCCCGAGGGCTTCGACGAGATAGGCATAGCGAGAGGTTAGTGCTTTTGTTTTTCCCGAGCCGGCACCGGCAATAACCCGAACATAACCTTCAGTCGTTGTGACGGCTTGAACTTGTTGTTCGTTAAGATTCTCTAGCATTTTATCTGTTTTCATATTCTTTTTTCTTCGCCTCAAGCCCTGCCATACTGGATTTGTTGATTTCTAATGCGTCATCCATTGCGACATCAGACATCAAATATGAGTATTGCCAATATTCACCAAGTCAAATCGCTTTTCGCAAAACTTGAGTTTTTTATCACTTTGATTGTTTTTCAAAAAGGTTGACCTTTTTCGCTTTCAGTCTGCAGGATTATCTGCTATATTCTATGTTATCACAACCAAATGGAGGATTCAAACATGGTGGAAAAAACCAGCGTGATCCGGCGGTTTCTGAAAGAACTGCCAAACTTGCGGGAGTCCGGAATAATTGACTCCACTACGGAAGATAACCTGCAAAAACACTTCGAGGCGCGTATCGCGGCGGCGCCATCGCCGCAGAAATATTTTCTCCTGGCCCTTTCCGTTATCGGAAGCGTGCTAATCGCGGGCGGAATTATTCTGTTGTTTAATTACAATTGGGACATGTTCACGAAAACCACCCGGATCACCATCGCATTTCTGCCGATAACTCTGGGCGCAGGACTGTCCATCTACACGTTAATTGCCGGCCGGGCTCAGACATGGCGGGAAAGCTCCGCAGTTTTTACGGCCACCGGCACGGCGGTCGTCATTGCGCTTCTTTCACATATTTACCATACCGGTGGAACACTGAGCGAATTTATGACGCTGGTATTGCTGCTGGCATTGCCGCTGTTGTACATCTTCAACAGTATCACACTGGCAACCCTTTATACTCTTGGATTGTTCATGGCGCTGGGAACATGGCGGGAATCGACCTCCCTGCCGATGGTGTTCTGTCTGCTGGCGGGAATTCTGCCGTTTGCCGGATGGCATCTTTACCGAGACAGGAGTCCATACCGGATATGGATGCGGTATCTGGTGATGGGGCTGGCCGTATTTGCCTTGACCGCGTTCGCCGGCAAATACTCGCCGGGACTGATGCTCTTTACCGTCGGCGCGCTGTTCATGATGGCGGCCATGACTCTTCAAAAGCGTGGCGAAAAGATGCGGCGCAACCCCTGGCTTCTGAGCTCTTTTTTCTTTCTTCTGATAATACTGTCGATCGGCTCCTCTGCCGTAGGAAATATTTTCGCTATTGCACAGCCAATTCCGGAAGGAATACTGTATTTCTGGCTTATCGAAGGGATATTCCTGTTTTTGTTCGCCATTATTTTCATGGTGGAATACCTCCGGAAACAAATCGATTTTCAGCGTGTTATGATGTTGATTCTGATCCTGATCGCACTTGCCTGTACATTTGGAGGAATATTCCAGAATGACCATATTTATACGCGCCTGGCGCTGAATATCTACATGGGAGTGTTCGGCATCACGCTTCTCATCCGCGGATGCCGTGAAACCAATATGCTCGCGTTCAACGGCGGCCTTCTAACGTGCGCGTTGCTGATCGGTTTGCGTTTTTTTGACGCAGATATCGGCGTTCTGGCCCGCGCTATCGGTTTCATCTTACTAGGACTTGGTTTTATTGGCGCCAATATCTTTTTTTCACGCAAACTTGCTCAAGCAAAATCCACGGAGGTGAATCATGTGCAAAGCTGACAAAATCCGTCTGGCATGTTATATTCTGGCATTAGGTATTGCACTTGTCTATCCTGTCAGGAAAATCATTTCATTCGAATATCCGTCTGTTCCACCCAAAAGCTATTTGTTTGAAACAGAAATATACCCGCAAGGGAAAAGCTTTGGCCAGAGTAAAAATCTACCATAACGGTAATTTCGCGCTTGATGAGCTGATTGTTGACGGTAAACCTCTTCTCGAAAGGCTCCGTGGAATATAATTATAACATTCTCGAATAGGTTTGAGAGGTACTCAAACCTTCCCGATAATGTTATTTACGAGGTTAATAGATGAGACTACGAGACAGGTACGAAAAACTTATGGGACATTTTCTGGATGGTCCCGATTGGCTTTACGTTGAGTCTCTGGAAAAACGTCCTCGCTCTTATCGTTCTCCCAGTGTCGCGCTTGCGGCCTGGTGCTATGGATACTATCAACGATTTGTGTCAAAGGCGGGCCGGATAATATTACCTGTCGCCGCCCTGGTTATGTTCTACAGCATGATAGCACTTGACTCCCCAACGCGCATTGTTGCTATTGTGATTTTCGTAATTCTACTGGTTGATCTATATGGCGTTGTGATGTTCCGTCCCAAACTGCGAATTATCCGCAGTGTCCCCGAACGGGTACGTGCCGGAGCAGAATTCAACATGCGTTACGAACTGATGAATCGTCGCAAACACTGGACTGCATGGAACATTGAGTTGGACAACTATCGCGTCAAAAATGGTATTTCCTGGCTGGAACACGCGCGAACCGGAGTAGTTCCAGCCAACACGCAAGTGAGTTTAAGCGCCAGGCTGTTTGCGGAACGCCGGGGTAAATACGTAATTCATGCCCCAATTGCCGATTCGCTGTTTCCCTTTGGCATTTTCAAGTGGAGTTGTTCTCCCAATCACACCCGTGACTTATTGCTGGTCTACCCACCCTTTCAGCCGTTGCAGCGTTTAACTCTGCCGATCGGCATGAAGTACCAGAAAGAAGGTGTTTCCCGAGCGTCAAAAGTTGGTGAATCAATGGACTTTTTCGGTTGCCGCGAATTTCGTGATGGCGACGAACCGAGACATATCGACTGGCCAGGCAGCGCTCGTGCCGGCGAAATCATTGTTAAAGAATATCAGGAAGAGTACCTCAGCCGGATCGCGCTGATTGTAGATACTTTTGTTCCCGGTTTGAAAAGTTTCCGATTCGTCCGTAGAAAAAAACGCTATTCTCCTACCCTGGAAGCCGCACTCTCGCTGACTGCCGCACTGGTTGATTACCTGACCCGCGGCGAATATGTGGTGGACATCTTTGCCGCCGGCACTCAAATTTATCATTTTCAGGCGGGACGACATCTGACTTGTTTTGATGGAATTCTTGACATACTCGCTTGTCTCGAACCCAACAATGAACATCCGATAAATCGTCTTTCCGGCGATGTGCTGGAAGAGATTTCCGGTCTCGGCAGCGCCGTGGCCATTATGCTTGGCTGGGATCAGGAACGGCAAACGCTGGTGGAACGTCTGCGCGGTTCAGGCGTTGCGGTCAAAGTAATTATTATCGGCGACCCGACAACAACCGATATTCCTCCGGATATGACGATTGTTTCTCCAGAAGAGATTCAATCCGGGATGGTTTCGGAACTATAATCATAAACCAGAATCCGGGAGAGAATTTCAGACAGGATAACGGGATAGGGGATGGGGTACTGTCAAGTTAAGAATGGAAGACAGGACGAGTAGGTGTTAGGTGTTAGGTGTTAAGTGTTGGGATATCTTGTCTCTCACCTATTTCTAAAAATGAGGGATTATAATTGAGACGAAGTGAAAATGATGTTCGGTTAGGTTTTCAGGCAGTTGTACGCACTGAGAAGATCATGGCAATTTGCAGATCGATTGCCACGATCTGACTTTCGGCGATTGATGAAGCCGCAACAACTATTGTTCTGTTGCTTGTAGAGATTGATAAGATGGCTGCCAAACTCGCCAGTGTCTGGAAAAGCAAAGGAGAGGAAGAGCATATAGGACAAGGTGCGGGACAAGGTGCAAGACAAAGGATTTAAGCATTATCGCGGCGAGAATCCCCGCACAGTCAGAAACGACTGATAACAAGAGTAATGAAGAGTATTGTTGACAGGAAAAGGTTTGGATTGAAATAATGAAAGAACAAAAGAAAAAAATATCTGAATTATTACTGGCGGCGGGAATTATCTTGCCGGCGGCGTTCTTTTTCAGCGTTACCGCCGATTTGCCGCACGTATTGCTGATTGTCATGTTCGGACTGCTGTTGACGCTGTTTATCCGCAAACCATTTATCCTGAATGACCGTTCGGTTATCTACTGCACGATAATTGTCTTGACTACCACCGTACTGACAGACTATGTTTTCCCATTGGAAGATAACAGGTTCGGCTACTTGAGCATATTCTTCTATCCGGAATTCCTGGTGCCGGGCGCGCTTTATCTGGCGCTTGGTGTAACTTTCTTTCGTTCCGGCCCACAGATTTATGGAGCGGCAGCGGCGGCCGCGTTGCTGGCGCTGTCTTTTGGCGGCGATATTTACGTTATGCGCAGCGCTAACGAACGCCTCCCGTTTGCCGCGCCACTGATAGATCATTTCCCACAGTTCTACGTAATAACCATTGCTGTTGTTTTTTCTTTTATTCTGCCGGCATTGCGTCATGCCGGTTCTCCCAAATTGATACGCCGTTTTTTAAAGTTAAATCGTCGTCGGGTTTTTCTCTACGCAATATTTTTCTTGTTGGTTCCTCTGGGTTCGCTTGGCGTTTATCAACTTTACCGGACGTATGAATCGCATATCCGTAAATTGGAAAATATGTTTATGCGCGGTGGAGCGCGTTATCTGCGCCGCAATCGAAACATCGTATTTGGACGAGAAATTGATCTGAACCGCACCCTTGACCCTGAGCTAGTACAAAATCAGCAACAAATTGTCTTGCGCGCCATCGCCAAAAAACCTCCGGGGTATTTGCGGGGACACGCTTACACCAATTATCAATCCGGACATTGGACCGCGCCGCACGCAGAAGAAACCAAAACCATGAAGCTTCGAAGCTACGCCGGGGTTATCGCCTACAACACTTTCTTCTTCGAGCAACCGGAAAAACAACCCGAAGCATGCGAAATTCTGCCATCGGAACGCCTGTTCAACAAAACTTTGTTTATTCCGGGCAATACCGGTCAAATAGATACGATCGCGAAAAGTATCGACTATACCACAGATGGTGTGCTTGAGGTAAACGATTGGACACCTGACGGTGGATATACTGTCTTCACCCCGGCAGTGTGGCGCAACAATGCCTGGCAACAGCCAAACCCGCCATCAAAAATTTACCTGGCGACACCATCCGAGATTGATAACGCATTGGATGAAATTTTGGCGAGCATCCCCAAACTGCGCACACCGGATCTAACCGATACCCAAAGATTTGTTATTCTGCTCAATTATTTTAATAAAATTTTCACTTACAGTGTACAACAACACAATTTTCGCGGCCTTGATCCGATTATCTACTTTATGACCATAGCGCGGCAAGGACATTGTGAACTTTTCGCTTCGGCATTGATATTGTTGCTGCGACGCCTCGATATTCCAGCGCGTTACGTCACTGGATTTATCTGTTCTGAGCAACATCCCGCAGGCCATTACTATGTGGCCAGGCTGGGCAATGCCCATGCCTGGGTTGAGGCTTACAATCGCCAGAAACAACGTTGGGAACTGCTTGAGCCAACGCCGCCATCAGGCACTCCCAACTATCAACATCAGTGGACAATGCTTGAATCGTGGAAAGACCTGATCAGCAAAACACTGCGACAGCTTCTCTCGGATATGCGTCGCGGCCTCTTCGCGCGTGTAATCATAAATGCGGCAGAAAATATCTATCTGTTTCTGAAAATGCTGCTCTGGAATCCCTGGCGTGGACCGCTATTCCTGCTACTCATGGGTTGGCTGCTCAAACGCCGGGTGGAAAGATTGCGCCGTGCCAACCGCCGTTTCATTGCTCAATTCTCTCGTCCCGATACCGCTCGCCTGCAGTTGTCAAAGGCGTACCACAAACTGCTCAGGTCTTTGAGAAAATATCCCGAAATAACCATCACCGCTGCTACCACCGTCGGAGAGCTCGCAACTATGATCCAGGCAGCCGAAACAGTACCCGATGAACGCAAAAAGCAGTTGCTTCATCGCTTGAAACAGTTTGAAGACATGCGCTACCACGTCATGCCCCCCTCCCCCGAACAACTACGCGAGTTCCTGCACAATTAGTGCCTGGCCGAAAATAAGCCAAGTCGTTTACCGGTAGCTGGTTGGCTCGCAACATCGCGTTGA
>JAGYNC010000078.1 GCA_018400135.1 Victivallaceae bacterium | reverse complement strand
TCGGCCAGCAGCTCGATGCTTCGACTGAAGTGCTGTCAAACGTGATATTTGCCTGATTTTTCCAGACAAGTAGCCGGATTAACGGTTATCATATCCAGGGATTCAACTATCCGATTATTGACGCAAGTCAATACTTATCAGTTAGTAAATAACCTTTCCGAAAAGGTTATAATTATATAATAATCATAGCACTTTGGCTAAAGCGGTTTTCCCGGCGTAAACCCGGTCGCCAATCGCGGCTGTGACTGAGATGTTTTCAGTTGCCGGCAAAAAAAGTTCTGTGCGTGAACCGAATTTAATCATTCCGTAGATAGAGCCACGCTCCAATTCGCTGTCAATCCCGGCCTGGCAGACAATTCGACGGGCAATGGCACCGGAAATCTGACGAACTGCTACCGGGAACGTGTGTCCAGGCACGTTGCCGATTCCGGCAATTGTCAAGGCTTCGTTTTCTTTCGAGCAGTCCGGGTGTCGGGCATCCAGATAGCGTCCTTCCCGGTAAGTTTTGGCGATTACCCGCAAGTCGCAAGGGGCGCGATTGAGGTGAACGTCCAGTACTGAAAGGAAAATACCGATTCTCACGGTTTTTCCTTCAAACCCTTCGATCGGGCAACTGTCAAAAATCTCGATATCTCTGATAACACCATCGGCTGGACTAACCAGTAAGGACGGATCGTCAGGAATCAGGCGAACCGGATTGCGAAAAAAAGCTGCCATGGCCAACCAGCAAATCGCAGTCAGTATCGCCGGGACGCTACCAATTATCGGATTAACATAAACTGCAACCACGATAAAAATCAACAGTAACAATAAGGCAATGATTCCACCGCCTCCCCATTCTCGAATTCCATAGCGAGTTAAAGTCATTGTTTCCTCCCGGAAATTTATCCGCCAGCGAGCGTTGTCGGTTACGCGCGATTTTTTTGCGTCAAGGGATATTTTTTAGTTTATTACCCGAAGCCGACACTCCGAGTACTTGCTGCTTGCGCAGTTCTTTCTTTAATCGGTGCCTTTTTACTAACCATAAACTGATAAAGTATGCCGGAGTCGCGGTCAGGATAGAGAACAAAAAACCGCCGGCGAAAAAAGCAAAAACGGTCTCTTTCCCCAACTCAAACAGCACTTGAAGTTTACGCATAATAGATTCTGCCTGGTGAACGTGGCTGAGCATCTCCTCGAGTCGTTCGTAACGCATGGGAGAACCAATCAGATAACTGCCAACCACGCATTGCAAAGGATAAATAATTATGATTGAAAACTGATTGCTGATAAAAGTGAAAGTTATAGCCGGGATTTTTGCCGCCTTAATCAAAATAGCGAGAGGGATTACCGTAATAATCTGTAGTCCGAAAGGAATTATGAAGCCCACCACCAGTCCCAGGCTAACTCCACGAGCGACGTATTCAGGAGTGCCGGCCTGCTTGACCAGCTTGAAGTAGTAATAAGTAAATGATTTTTTGTTGAGTCGTTTCACGTTTGTATCATTTTAAATTATATTAGTTTTTTCTTGCAACATGCGAATATCAGTTCCCATCCGGACAAGAACACTCAAAAGATTACTCTGAAGGTAGAACAAGTAAAATAGCCTGATTGTTTATTTTTTACAATAGCAATTATAACATTTTCGGTAAGGTTTGAGTACCTCTCAAACCTTACCGAAAATGTTATTTGAAATGAAAAAAGACCGTGAGAAGAAAAGCCTTTGGGACATGCGGAGCATGTACCCTAAAAGGCTTTTCGAGCACGGTCTAATCAGTGTCTTCAAGCAACTCATTCTGAGCATCGGCAAGTTGCTCAATTGTTTCCTGAATTTCTTCTCTATCACGTTGTGAAATAGAGCGTTCAACCATATTAATGAATTCCAGTATTTCATTCATATACAGGGATATTTCAGCCAGTCGCTTCATTTTTTCTTTGGGGAGTGCGGCGGGATCCGGATTTATTGATTTCAGCCGTTCAAGCCAGTCGACACGCTGGTCGATCAGTTCGAGGATGCGACTTCTGAGCGATGCTTTGTCGCCGTCAATTTCAATATGGTAGTTAAGAGTCAGTTCCTCCCAGCGATCTTCAAGTAGATTGAGAAATACGGCCTCTTGAGCATCATCGGCAAACATCAGGGACTCGCCGGCGAAACAGCGTCTGAAAAATCCATTAAACTCCGGTGTGTCGGAACCGTATTGTTCAAGAATATAAGCATCAATCTCGGTTGGGGTCAGGGGAGAGCCCAGTTCCTGCAGTATTTCTTTGAAAGACGCAGTGCAGCCGTTGGAAATAGACAACTGTTCCGGCACCTCTGGTTGGTCGCTTGATTCCGGGGCCAGTTTTCTGGCCAGTAGCGTATGTTCTGGGTTCTCGCAATTGATTTCAATTCGGTCGTTATTCTGATAAAATTCATCCAATGAAGCGGCATCTTTCCCGAATAAAATTTTATTGTTCCCGACAAATAACGCCTGACGTAACTGTTCCGGAATTTCCAGATAACTATCAAATTTATCGATGACTATTTCTATAGCGTCGGCAAACGCATCCACCCATTTTTTTACATTGGTTTCGCGACGCATAGTGCCGGAAAGGTAGGAAAAGGAGAAAGTACCTTCGCGCCAGTTTTTGACTTTTACCAGCAAGGCGTCGCCGCTGCTGAATTGATGTTGATCATAAAACTCTTTCAGATCAAAAACGGTTAAAGAAATTTTTCGTGAGGGAGATGTTGCATCTTTCAATCCAATGTTTTGCGGGTGCTCGGCAATAAAGAAATCGAAAATCTGTTCGGTACCGAGCAACAGATGGTACGGTATCGCGGTGGTAACGTCAATCGTGTACAAGCGGACATCAACCTCTTTGCCGGTCTTCTGGGATAACAAAGAAACCTCGGACGGAAAGATGTCATTGTGTGCAAAGGCACAAAACCGGTGTCCGGGGAAGAGTATTCCTTCATCGATTTCCAGATCATCTGGGGTGATGCAAAAGGTTTTTCCGGTAAAATAAAACTCTCGCAATATAAAATCGTTGCGTTTTTCATCGTAAAAAAGCTCATCACTGTTGTGCAATTCACGCTCGACACGTGCTTCGACGACTTGCCGATTATCCGGAATTACTTGTAGATGATTCATTACGTTAGAAATATTTATCTGACCGTCGTGAGTTGCCGCAAAAGCTGCGGCAAAAGCGCCATCAATAAGCTGAGAATCAATAGTACTCATAAATAATTTAAACCGAAGTTAGTTTTTAGGTAATGCCTCACTCTTTCCTTTGGTTCGGGGCTCGACCCCACCCAAAGAGTGAGGCATTACGTTTTTAGTTTAACTGTTTCGACGGGGCGGACAGATTAAGCTGATCTGTCCGCTCACTCTCCTTTGTCCACCTTTCACTAGAACTCTTTTGATATTTTGTCGACCAAAAATTTGCGCAGATAATCATCAAGCTCGCTCTGATCCCACGTCTTTACCGTATCAATGGAAACGGCATCTTGCAAGTTGAATTGACCACTTGCCAGGCGGCGTAATTGATATAGTGTGGCGCCACAGCCAAGCTTTCGCCCAATGTCGTAGCACAGTGTTCTTACGTAGGTGCCTTTTGAGCACTTAACAGTTAAATCACAGTATGGTGAAACAAAAGGTCCAATTTTTATATAGTCAATGATGATGTCTTTGGGATCACGTTCAACAACAATTCCCTGGCGGGCGAGTTCATAGAGTCGTTTGCCGTCTTTTTTTACCGCGGAAACCATTGGAGGGGTCTGTTTTTGCGGTCCAACAAATTGTGAGATAACGTTATGCAATGACTCTTCGGTGATGGTAGAACAATCGTTTTCAGCAACAATATTTCCGTCCATATCTTGTGAGTCAGTTTCAACCCCCAGCAGCATAGTGGCTTCATATAATTTGACTTCACCGCTGAGTTTCTGGCTGAGTTTAGTAAATTTTCCAAGTACCAGCACCAGCAGTCCGGTAGCGGCGGGGTCAAGTGTACCGCAGTGACCGACTTTAGGAATATTGAATCGATTGCGCAGCATGTTGACTACGTCAAAGCTAGTCCATCCAACCGGTTTGTCAACCAGTAACAATCCGCTGGTTTCAAATATTGGCAAACGATGTTTACGAGGGTTATACTTCATTAAAAACCTTTTTTACGTAACTTAATAGAATTTTTTCAGCATTTTCCCGGGAGGATGCGTCAATTATACAACCGGCAGCGAGTTGATGGCCACCGCCGTTGAGTTTACGGGCAATATTCCCAACCGGATATCTGGAGTCTTTGGATCGCAGCGAAACCTTAAATCCATTTCCTCTTGGTTGTAACACCGCCACGATTTCGGTGCCCCGGATGGCACGTAATGATTCAATCAAACCTTCCGTATTGCGCATATCCACGTTATATTTTTGCACCAGTTCGGGCGGAATAAAAAACCAGGCAAACCGTCCCTCAAGCTCCATGCGCAAATGCAGTAGTAGCAGTTCAGCTTCAAATTGTTGTTGTGATAATGGATTGGCAAAAAACATTTCCCGAATGATTTGATGGTAAGCCGCGTCAAGTTCCAATAATTCGGCAGCTATTCGCAGTAAGTCCGGGGAGGTGTTGTCAAAACGAAATCCTCCGGTATCCATAACCACGCCAAGCATCAGCAGAGAAGCTGTTTGGGGAGAAAATTGCCAATGTTTCATCAGCTTGAAAATTTTGAACAATATTTCAGCTGCTGCCGCGGCACCGGGTTCAATAAGGTTCCACTGGGCGAAGAAGATATTATCCGGATGGTGATCAATATTAATAGCGGGCACGGGTAAATCGGTAAAACGCAGATGATTTCCCAGTGCTAAACGGTTTGGATTGGGAACGTCCAGTATAACACAACAATCGTAGTTTGTTAAATCTGACTGAGTTATGTTGATCCGATAGTTGGATGGAATAAAGTTCAGATATTTTTCCGGAGGTTGTTCCAACAAAGCAACTTCAGCAGTTTTGCCGTTGTCATGAAACAAACGCAACAAGGCGAAAACTGAACCAAGAGCATCACCGTCAGGGGTTTCATGAGTGACAATCAGAAAATTGTCATAACGGCGAAAAATCTCCGCCACTTCGGTAAGCGGCAGACTATTCATCTTCATGTGTATCCGCCTCCAGAATAGACAACACATGATCGCCCACAGCCAGTCGATCGTCAAATTTGAACTCAAGTACCGGAGTATATTTTAAAGTCAAAGCGCCGGCAATCTTTTTCTGCAGATCCGCACGTTTCCGCGCCAAAGCTTTCGCTATTTTCGGCCAATCTCGTTCCGGCTCGGCGCCGTATAGACTAATGAATACCCGAGCATGTCGCAGATCATTTGATGCCTGCACTTGAGTTACTGAAATCAATGATGAAGCGGGCAGAGGGACTACGCCGCGTTCAAACAACTCGGCAATTTCGCGTTTTAGAATTTCGTTAACCCTGGTTATTCTGCTGATTTTCACCAAGTTAAATGCTCCTATATTCGAGGCCACTCCGGGAATATTTGTGTTTTAGGGACCTGAACTTAATGTGGTTATCTCGCCTTCAGGAAAATTTCTCTGGCGAGTGTCGGACAAACTTGTAACAATTTACACTTTGTGGAAGCTTATTGTGGCATTTTCAGTAACCGGTCAGAGGGATGCTTTCCTTAATTCAATGTCGTAAACCTGAATTATGTCGTTTTCCAGAAAATCCATAAAATTGTCAAGTTTTATGCCGCATTCAAGTCCCGCCTTGACTTCTTTTACGTCATCTTGAAAACGACGCAATGAGAAAACTTCTCCATTAAATATTAACTCTTTTCTCCTGAATACCCGGGCTTTAGCGCCAACTCTGACTAAACCGGATTCAACCAGACAACCACACACCTTGGGCCCTTTATTAACGTCAAATATCTGGAGTATTTTGGCCGAGCCGAGTTCTTTTTCGCGTTTATCCGGATCGAGCCGACCGGTTAGCGCGTCAGTTATGTCTTCCAGCAATTCATAGATAATGCTGTACAAGCGGATTTCCACATTTTGTTTTTCCGCCAGTTCGTTTACTCCCGGATTAACGCGAACGTGAAATCCGACAACAATGGCATTAGACGCGGCAGCCAACATAACATCGTTTTCAGTAATTGCGCCGACGCTGTTCATAATGACATCAACGCGAATTTTGTCTGATGGTAATTTTTTCAGAGAATCCTCAATAGCTTCACCGGAGCCGCGTACGTCGGCTTTGATTATCAGGCTGAGCTTTTTCGCGGATTCACTGTTGATTTTGCTGAACAGATCCTCCACGCTCTTAACCATGCCCTTACTTAGCTGCTTATGTCTAACTGCGTCGCCACGTTTGGATGCCTTTAACCTTGCGTCCTTTTCAGCCTTGCACACAGTTAAGACATCTCCGGCGTTGGGTACTCCTGATAATCCGACCAGCTTAACCGGGGTGCTGGGGCCGGCTTCGGAAACTTTTTTGCCGTGTTCGTTCAGCATTGTTTTTACCCGGCCGAAGTGCTCACCACATAATATTGCATCACTGATTTTCAGGGTGCCGTTTTTGACAAGAATGCTGGCGGTGGCGCCCAATCCCTGCTCCAGTCTGGCTTCCAGCACTATGGCAGAAGCAGGGCGCTTCGGATTGGCCTTTAACTCAAGCATTTCCGACTCAAGCAAAATACGTTCAAGTAAATTGTCGAGACCTTCACCGGTTTTGGCGGACACTCTGATCGTTCCTATGTCGCCACCCCAATCTTCACTCATAAGATTATTCTGTTGCATTTGGAGCAAGACCTTATCCGGATCAGCATTTGGCAGATCAATTTTATTAATTGCCACAATGATCGGCACTTCGGCTGCCTGTGCGTGTTGCATTGCTTCTACAGTTTGAGGTTTGAATCCGTCGTCGGCTGCTACTACCAAAATAGCTATGTCAGTAGTGCTGGCGCCACGGGCGCGCATACTGGTAAATGCTTCATGACCCGGAGTGTCAATAAACGTAATGATGCGTTCCTTGAATTTTACCGTAGATGCCCCAATATGTTGCGTGATTTTTCCTGCTTCTCCTTCGGCCACTTCGGTATTTCTGATTTTGTCCTGCAACGATGTTTTGCCGTGGTCAACGTGACCGAGAAAGGTTACTACTGGTGGACGCGGGGTCAACTCTTCCGGTTGATTTGAAATTTCATCATAATCATAATCATAATCATCAGCGTTTTTTTCACCATGAATGGCATGATCATCCTTTGATCGGTGATTTATTAAAAGTTTCAGATCATAGTTTGAACATAACTTCAGGGCGATCTCTTCTGTTATTGCCTGGTTTATACTGGCCAATTCTCCGAGTTTGATCAGATCGCTGATAATCTCATTGGGTTTTTTGTCAACAACTTCCGCCAGATGTTTGACTACTATCGGTGTTTTGATATGGACTTCGCGTTGATTTTCTGCAACTGCTTTGGTGGGTGTTTCCTGTTTTTTTTGAGGCGTGGAATCTTCGGCGCCAAAAATATCACGAAAATGTGCTTCCACCAAATTTAACATATCACCGGGAATTGTGCTGCTTGGTCCGGACAATTTAATGCCTTCGGACAGTAACTCTTCAAGCGCTTTCTGTGGAGAAATTCCATATTTTTCAGCCAGATGTTTTACTTTAAATTTCTTCACAACAATGCTATCCTTCCATAATTTGTCATTATTTTTCAAGTAGCTACCGATTCTCGGGGTTGTCATTAAATTGTCAGTATTTATGCCAATTAAATTGGGTCTACACTGGCAACCGAATCGACAATAAACAATCAACTCACCAAAACGGAAAACTATTGATTTGTGTTACCTTTCAATCGCCAATACGATCAAAAAACTGATTAACTTCAGCTTGATCTATGCCGTCGATCGTCAAAACCTGTTCCCTTCCGGCGGCTTTCACCCCTTCGGTTGAAACATAGCCGTTACTCACTAGTATAATTGCGGTATCCTCCGATATCTGCAATGACTCTGCCAGGGAACAACTGGCTTTTTTAATCTTCTCTTCCATTGTCTCTACTTTGCGTTGCTCAACAAGCTGAATATTGATATTCCATCCCAATAGCTTTGATGAAAGCCTCACATTTTGAGCCTTTTTGCCGAATGCCAGACGCGATTGTTCCGGCGTTACCAGAACCGTCAATTCGCGTTTTGCTTCATCCGCCTGCACTGATTGCACTTTAGCCGGTTGTAGGGCATTACTGGCGTACTTTCTGATGTCTTCATCGTATGGAACAATATCAATGCGTTCGCCGCTGAGTTCAGTGGTGATATTTTTCACCCTTACGCCCCGCATGCCAACGCAGGCGCCGACCGGGTCAACTTTTGAGTCATTACTTTTCACTGCCACCTTGGCGCGACTTCCAGCCTCACGGGCAATATTCATGATTTGTACAACGCCATCATGAATTTCACTTACCTCCCGTTCAAATAAACGAATCACAAAATTGGGATGTGTACGTGATACAATCAGGCTCGGCCCTGACCCGGTGGTGTCTACCCGTAACAATAACGCATTAATCCTATCGCCGGGCATATATTGCTCACCGTGAATTTTTTCCTTGTTACTGAGGATTCCTTCAGCTTTGTGGAAATCAATAATAATATCACCGTTTTCAAATCGCCTTACTGTGCCGTTGATTATCTGTCCGACGCGATCTGCAAACTCTTCTTTGACAATTTCTTTTTCTGCTTGACGCAAATGTTGCATAATGGCCTGTTTGCCGGTTTGCGCCGCGATTCTACCAAAGTTTTTTGGAGTAACTTCCCAGTCAACGATGTCGCCGACTTTAGCTTCCGGGAATTTTTCTTTTGCTCTGACCACCAGCAACTGATCATTGCTAGGGTTGCTTTCAACCAGTTCAAGTTGCGCCCAAGCCCGGATATCTCCAGTTTCAGGATCAACTTGCACCTTCAATGAACTTGCCGGATGAATACTCTTACGAGACGCCGAGAGCAAGGCGGATTCCACCGCTTTTATCAGAGAGCTGCGATTAATACCTCGCTCCTGCTCTATATATTCCAGTATAGTTAGTAATTCGGTATTCATCTAACCACCTTCTTTTGTCGAACGTACTATTAAATACGTAATTGTTGTATCAAGGTTTCGTATCATAAAAAAAGCGGGTGAACCGCTACCCACTTCACAATGTCACCAGGCAAACATCTATGCCGCATCGGATAAATATAACCAACTATCGACAACTATCAAGCAATGTTTATTACACGTCTCCAATTAGTTTGTAATTTTTGGCTGTCAAGTGTATACTTTTATCATTGCGGCTAGCTGCGTTTCTTGGCAGTTCGTTGTATCCCGGTAATTGATATTAGAGGACAAGTAACGGTTATGAGCATAAAAAAAGCATCTTTAAAGATTCTTGGCTACATTTGCGGAATTGCGATTGCCATTTTGATAATCTATATTATTTCGCGCATTCTTGTTCTTACCCAGATTGAAGGTGTTGCCGATGCACGGAAATATATTCGCGAAGATTCTTTCACCCCCGATACCATAAGTGATCACAACACTGCACTGTTTTATTTATTCAGTGCAATTTCTGCCGTGCTGGCAGGATTTTTTGCCCTGCTCAGTATATTGTCGGCCAAGTAGCATCATTTCACCTAGAGCCTTAACTTCCTTTGTTACCAAGCATTAATGTGTCATTAAAGAGCCAATTGGTTCTAAAGACGCACATTTTTTTTGAGGATAGTTTTAGGTAAAAAAAGAGCGGGCGACCGTTCTTTAGACGGTCGCCCGCAAGGGGAAAGGAGGAGGGGGTCATTCAAAAATTATCACAGGTCTCGATGCATACAGAATTAACCCGCAATAGCAGTAACGGATTATTGGTAATCGCGTTCTGCCACTCTTTACGGTGTTTTTCCTGAATTGCTGTTGTTGAGCCTTTCAGCATAGCTACTGCCGCTTGTTCTCGTGGAGAAGGGATGGTTGCCGTTTGTTCCCGGTTTTTCGACCCAAGCAGAAGAAGCGAAAGGAAGAGCAGGATTCCCAGCAACAGGAATCTTTTCCCATTTTTTAGAAGCGATACCATTTTCGACCTCCTTGCCACGCGTTTCGGGCGTTTTATTGTGATTACTTTTATGTTTGAAAACGTTAACACTATTATTAACGATTTCCGTAGTTAATTTTTCTCTGGCATCAAATCTTCAGCCATCTCTCTTTCACCTTTTTCACGTTGGTGTTGGTTGATCCTTTCAATTTCTTCACGCCATTTGTCGATTTGCCATATTTCAACCCCGATTTCAACCCCTACTACACACACGTCGGTGCCGGGATCAAGATTCAACAACTTGCGGAAACCGGTTGGAATTGTAATTCTGCCCTGCTTGCTGATACGTTCAGATTGACTGAGAGCTCCGAAACGGCGCATTTCTCTTCGAAACACCACGCTTTGTCCGGCACGACCTGCCGGGTCGGTTTCACGGCGCCTCATTTCCAGATAGATGTCTTCCGGATAAAGCGCTAAGGCACCTTCGGGAAGACAATGCAACACAACTTCATCGCCACACTTTTCGATGAAGTCGCTAATTACCCGCGGACTCAGTTTTATTCTGCCGTTCGCGTCAATGGTACAAAGATCATGTCCGCTGAATGCGAGCATTCGATCGAAACCTCCAGGTTATATTCCATTTATAACCATTATAATCCATTATTTTCCAATATCAACCATTTTTTTTACTTTTTTTTACTTTTTTTATCTGAAGTTGAAAATCCGAGCAGATGATTTGACTTTTAAAATTTGCAACTCATATTCAACAATGTGTTGGCAGAACCTCCTTCATGTTTACGCATCATCTGA
>JAGYNC010000077.1 GCA_018400135.1 Victivallaceae bacterium | reverse complement strand
GGAAGAATTATGCGTTTAGTGCTTGTATTAGACGACTTTCAGGTTGGGAAACTGCTAAAAGTTCTTTGAGAGCTTCGATCAAATGAAAATTAGAATCAGTGCCTCAGCTTATAGAGATATTGAATCTGGTCAGCTCTTTTATGGTCGTTTGGTGCCGTGGTTCGTTTGGCGTCGTGTACATTCAACATATTTAATATAAACATTTTAGATGATATAAAACTGCGATAAATATGGCTTGTAATGATTTTTCAATGGCAAAAAACTTTTGAATGTTCTGCCCATAATAAGCGCGATAATATCTCAAAAACATTTAAAATGATTTTAGGCTGTTGTTTTATACAACTGTCACTGGTCAGTCAAAGTGCACCACTTGTGGTCGGTTAAAAATGCACCACCTCTGCAGATTATGCAAATATGCGCTGTCAGAATTTTCCGTTGAGCATTTTGACTTAATGACATAACAAACCTCTGACAACAAGAGTGAAACACATTAGGGTAATTATTAACTGTATAGATTCAGGACAGGCTATTTCAGAATCATACGCATTAGTTCCATCCTTTTCATCAAGCCAAGACCGCCACGCAACGCTTCAGTTTCGCTGAAACAACGTACTTCGTCAACCGGAATACCGGGACCGCATACCGCTACCGGAACCGGAACAGTGGTGTGTTGTCTCAGCTCCACCGGTGCCGGATGGTCCGGCAGCACCGCGAAAACCACTGTTTCGTGTTTAAGCGCTTCCAACACTGGAGCCACCACCAGCCGGTCAAAGTCGGCAATCGCCTGCATTTTGAGCTTCAGGTCGCCGGCATGAGAACACTCATCCATGGCTTCAACATGGACATAAACAAAATCGTGAGTTTCCAATGCCTTGATTGCCGCGTCCGCTTTACCCCGATAATTGGTGTCGATGTAACCGGTGGCGCCGGGAACATCTATTATCGTCATCCCAATACATTTCCCGATCCCCTTGATCACGTCCACTGCACTGATAACTGCACCGGTGCGTCCCGGGTAGAGTTCAGAAAACAGCGCCAGGGTCGGTTTTTGCCCGGGACTCCACGGCCAGATGTGAGTTGCCTGTCCCGACGACTGTGCCGCCAGAAAGTCCGCAGCGCGCTTCATCAGATCATTGAGAAATGCAACCGTATGCGCGGCCTCGGCAGAATCATCGGCGGGCGTCAACCCGAGTTTGCTGATCGGTATGCCGTGAGAGGAATCCGGCTTGTGATAATCAACGCGTGCCGAAAACTCCCGTCCATGCAGCACCAGCAGATTGCGGTAACTCACCCCGTGATGAAACGAAATACGTTCATCGCCGAACTCATCCTGCAGCAGAGACATAAGACGCTTGGAATCGGCATCACTGATCTGACCCGCCGAATAATCGGTAAGGATACCTTCGGCAGATACTGTAACCAAATTACAACGCCAGGCAATGTCGTCATTCTTTAGTATAATATTCTGACTTGCAGCTTCGATTGGACCACGCCCCGGATAATTATCTTCCGGACACAACCCGAGCACCGACATATTGGCGACATCCGAGGAAGTTGGCAAGCCCTCCGGCAAAGTCAGAAAAGTCCCGCTGCTGCCACGCGCGGCAATGGCATCCATCGCTGGCGTATCCACTGCTTCAAGCGGGGTTTTTCCTTCAAGTTCCTTAAGCGGCAAATCAGCCATGCCGTCCGGCAAAAAAATAACGCCCTTCCCCATATTTTCCCTTTCAATAATCAGACCGTGCTCGAAAAGTCTTTCAAGGTTCATGCTCCGCATGCCCTAAAGGCTTTCCGAGCACGGTCTGATTATATATGCGCCATCCTGGCGCATCAGTTTTTATTTTTTAAAACACTGCCGCGCGAATATAGTAACACCACTCGCATCACATCTGCACCGCACTGAATTTCTCACGAATTCAAGTAAAGGTAAGAATACAGCAGAAGAGAGAGAAAATCAATTCAACTGGCAGGATTTCCCTATTTGGTTCGGGATCGCTATCGATTACCGATTCTCAGCCACGGTACCGCAAGCATTCTTGCTTGCGTTGTTTCTTCTCAAGCTGGAAGCTTGAGGTACTTTTTTTTCGCCCCCCACCCAAAGAGTGAGGGATTACGCAGAATGGAATAAATCGCAAAAAAACACGAAACCCCGGGTGACAGCAGGGTAAAAGCAGGTTATCTTAACTGCGATCGGGATTCGTGGGAAATTCCAACAAATTGTTTCAGAGAACGGCTAACCGCCGCCGCTGAGTTTTGATGTTAACCCGGCAAAATTTGTAATGCCTCACTCCTTGGGTGGGGTCGAGCCCGTCCCAAAGGAAAGAGTGAGGCATTACGCCGGACAATAAACTTTCAATTATACGGAGTAGATGAAATATGCAAGTACCGATGCTTGACCTTACCGGACAGTATGCCGAAGTGAAGGACGAAATTATCGCTGAAATCAGTAAAATTTTCGACACCCAAAGTTTTATTCTGGGAAAACGGGTAGAGCAACTGGAAAGTGTCATAGCCGATTACTGTAGTTGCAAGTTTGGCTGCGGTGTCACTTCTGGCTCAGACGCACTGCTTGTGGCGCTCATGGCAGAGGGTATCGGTCATGGCGATGAGGTTATCACCTCGCCTTTTTCTTTTTTTGCTACGGCCGGTGCCATTGCCCGCGTAGGAGCTACTCCGGTATTTGCAGACATTGATTCCCGCACTTTCAATATCGATCCGGTTCAACTTGCCAAATGTGTCACTTCCCGTACCAAAGCAATTATTCCAGTACACCTCTTTGGACAATGTGCCGACATGACCCCCATTATGGAACTGGCCGCCAAACATAATTTGGTGGTTATTGAGGATGCCTGCCAGTCTATCGGAGCAGAATATCGGGGTAAACGTGCCGGCAGTATCGGGGATTATGGCTGCTTCTCATTTTATCCAACCAAAAATCTCGGCTGCGCGGGTGACGGCGGGGCCGTTACTACCAATGATCCGGACAAGGCTGCACGTCTCAAACAACTGCGGAATCATGGACAGGGCTCCACCTACATTCATAATTTTGTTGGCGGCAACTTCCGTCTGGCCGCGATACAGGCCGCAACGTTGCTCATCAAATTCCGGCACCTGGATGCAAGCACTGCGTCAAGACAACGCAATGCTGCCGAATATCGTGAAATGTTTGCCGCATCCAGACTCGGCAATCGCGTAATTACTCCGTTCTGTGCCGACTACACCACCAGGCATATCTACAATCAGTACTGCATTCTGGCAGCCGGCGGCAGACGCGACGAATTACGGCAAAAGTTACTGGCAGCCAACGTCGGTTGCGGCATCTATTACCCACTGTCATTGCACCAACAGGATTGTTTTGCTTATCTCGGCTATCAGCAAGGCGATATGCCGGTCAGTGAGCAAACCGCAAACACTATTCTGGCGTTGCCAATCTATCCGGAATCAACAACCGAACAACGTCAATACGTGGTAGACACTATTGAAAAGAGCTTGTGCGAATAATGGGCAGAAGACAAGAAAACGAAAAAGAGTTCAAAGTCCAGAGTTACTTCCGGTTACTGCGTTACGCGCGTCCCTACTGGTTTCGTCTGACAGTCGGCATTCTGGCGGGTTTTATGGTCGGCGGTTCACTGTTTGCCAGCTTTATGCTGGTACCCGATTTACTGAACGCGATTGAAACAAAAACCGGAATCCAATCTCCCCATACCAACAGTGCGGCCCGGGAAGTAGTTGAAAAAATCGAGTCACCTGACCTCACTGAGGATGAAAAAGTTCAGGAAATAGAGAAACTACTTAATCCGGATCAGCCGGACAGTAAACTCTCCAGGTCTTTGCAAAAACTGGAAAGATACAAAGAACGTTTCGGGTTGCCGCTAATTATCGGGCAGCGCAGTGTTACTTTGACCTGGCCGGTCAACGCCACCCTGCCCTTGGTTGACGAGGCGGGACGCATGTCATGGCAGTTTTTCTCCATCTTCGTCATCGGCTTCATCCTTACCTGGACATTAAAAAACCTTGGCACGTATGTGAATCGCTATTACACCCGTTGGGTGGGAGCTAAAGTTATTGCCGATCTGCGCAATGAAGTGTTCGATAAATTACTCGGACAATCAATGAAATTCTATGGCAAGATGGATGTTGGCCATTTAATCAGCCGTTGCACTAACGATACTTCGGCCATCGAAACATCGGTAGCCAACACCATCGCCGACCTTACCCGCTGCCCGGTTGAAATTCTCGCCTGCGTCTCGGCAATCATCGTCTTAAGCTGGCAGTTTCAGAACTACACGCTATTGATTATCCTCGCAGTAGGTATGCCGCTGGTGGTATTGCCGATTGTTATTCTCGGACGCAAAATCCGCAAAATTTATAAAAACTCTTTTTCCCGCATAGCCGAAGTAATCTCCAGAATGCATGAAGTTTTTACCGGTATTCTGATTGTCAAAGCGTGCGATACCGAAAAGAGTGAAATGAATCGTTTCCGTCAGGTCAACCGCAAATACTTTCGTACCGTAGTTCATGCGTTAAAAATGCAATTATTGATGAATCCGTTGATGGAAGTAGTGGCAGTTGCCGCCACCCTGGTATTTCTGGTTTATGCATATAGCCAACAAGTGGAACTGGAAAATCTGGCAGTTCTGCTGTTGCCCGCGTTCATGGCTTATACTCCGCTGAAAAGTCTTGCAAAAGTAACCACTTATCTGCAACGCAGTATGGCTGCCGCAGACCGCTACTTCGACTTAATCGATGCCCATACCGAAATAACCGAAAAGGCGGGTGCCGTCGACCTGCCGGGTCTCAATCGGGAAATATCGTTCAACAATGTGGTATTCGCTTATGATGATCGTCGTATTCTCGACAACGTCAGTTTCACCATTCCCAAAGGAGATCTGGTGGCGGTAGTCGGCGAAACCGGTTCAGGAAAAACCACTATAGCCAATTTAATTGCCCGTTTCTACGATGTCACTTCTGGCAACGTCTGCATTGATGATATTGATGTAAGAGATATAAAAATCAAATCATTGCGTGATCACATCGGCATTGTTACTCAAGACCCGATCCTGTTTAATGAATCTATCAGCTATAATATTGCTTATGGTTGTCCTGACGCGACTATGGAACAGATCATCAACGCCGCAAAACTGGCCAATGCTCACCAGTTTATCACCGATGGCCGACACAATGATGGCTATGAAACCGAGGTTGGGGAAAAAGGATTTAAGTTGTCTGGCGGTGAAAAACAGCGTGTTGCTATTGCCCGCGCCATCCTCAAGAATCCACCAATTCTGATTCTGGATGAGGCTACCAGCGCGCTGGATACCGTTACTGAAAAATTGGTGCAGGAAGCACTGAATCGTGCGATGCAAAATCGTACTGTTTTTGCCATTGCCCACCGTTTGAGCACCATTCGTCATGCCAACATGATACTTGTTTTGAAAAACGGTAAGATCGTTGAACATGGACGACATGATGTTCTTTTAAAAATGGGCGGCATCTATAAAAATCTTTACGAAACCCAGTTCCAGATAAACCCGGAAATTGTTACCGAACCCTGACGGATAATCTAGAACCTTTTCGGTAATGCCTCACTCTTTGGGTGGGGTCGAGCGAACCAAAGGAAAGAGTGAGGCATTACCCTTTTCGAAAATGTTCTAATTAGATATGCGCGGTTCGAGTTGTCAAAACACAAATTTTGTGCTATAATTTATTATCTTGCTCAGAAAAAAACCAAGTGAAAGGTCTTATCCAAGTGACGAATCAGCCACAGGAAACACTGTCGGAAACTCAAAGGGTTGAAAGAACTGAAACAGTTAAAATTCTGGTAATAGAGAAAAATCCACGACAACGTTATCGTCTTCACAACGCCCTGGCAGAAACAAATTATGCTATTTTTCAGGCAAAAACTTCCTGGGGTGCCTACGAAAAATTAATTGATTACCGGTTTGACCTGATTATCAGCAATGCCGATCTTCCAGGCATGTCCGGATTAGAACTGGTGCGATACTGTCAACGTCGACTTCCCGGCACCGAAGTAATTATTCTGGCTAAAACGCCAAAAGTAACTGAAGCGGTCTCGCTAATCAAAGAGGGCGCTTTTGATTACCTCGAAATTAATACTGCTGCCGATCTCATTCGTGAAAAAGCCGCGGCCGCGCTGCTGGAGAAAAAAAACAAACTAATTCGCTCTTTGCTTGGCAGCAATGAAACTGGAATTAAACAAATCAACCCTCTTCCCGACTGCGATATTATCGGCCCTCTTGGTACCGGAGCTACCGGCGCGGTTTTTCTGGTAAAACGTCATGGCGCAAAATATGCACTGAAAATTCTGCGACCTGAAGTAATTTTTCAAGAATCAAACGGCAATTCTACCGCTGATTTTTTACAGGAAGCGAAAATACTATCCGCACTTCAACATCCCAATATCGTCAGAATTTATGAATTCGGTGTCTCCGAAAATAGAATACCATACATCCTGATGGAATATATCAGCGGACAGATACTTACCACACATATCAAAAACGACACACTTGAATTCAAGGAAAAACTTGCTGTTTTTTATCAACTTTGTCAATCCCTGGGTTTTATTCATCAGGCAGGAATACTGCATCGAGACATCAAACCGGGCAACGTTATCCTCGGGGATAATCATCAGGTCAAACTGATGGACTTCGGCATTGCCCGCATCATTGATGTTGAAGGTGAGAATATCCAGGGAGTGGCAATGGGTTCCCCGGCCTACATGTCACCGGAAGCATTTGACAAAAATAGTATTATTGACCAACGCTCCGATATTTTCAGTCTCGGGATCATCGCCTATGAACTGTTTACCGGAAGAAAACCTTTTCACGGCAAACATATCAGAGAACTTATCAACGCTATCAAAACCGAAAGACCATCCGATCCCACTAAGCATATCAATGAATTAACAGAACCACTCAGCCACATATTGGCAAATATGCTCCATAAACAACCGGAATTACGATTTCAAAAAATCAAAGATATAATTGGCGCGCTAGATCCCATTATCCGGCAAGACAACACTATGCGCCCCAAAAAGAAAACTCTACTCTCAATGCTCATCGGCGGTGGCAGAATCGCCGATGAAGTGTGGTCATAACTTAGGTGTCGTTCAACAATAACCACTACATCTGCGCGGTTCCCGCGCAACTTGTAGCATTAATTGTTTTACAACTCCTTTGCGGAATTTCGAAATGCGAGTTGCGAATAACCGTTTTTCAGTCTCAATGGACAGTTTTAAGCCATCGTACGTAACTGCCGGCAGGAAGCTGCCGGCCCGAAGTCTCATTAATTATCATCTCCCCACTCTCGCATTCTCCGCCGTCAAACACCTGTTCAACTAAACGTTGTAACACCAGAGGCGAAAAGCCTGGAGAGTGACAACTCAAGACAACAAAATGAGTACGATTGTTGTCTAGCAGGCTGGAGCACTTCTCCAACAACGGTACAAGGTGTTGTTCAATTTTCCACACCTGTCCCTTATTTCCACGCCCGAAAGTGGGAGGATCGAGAACAATGCCATTATACTGACGTTGTCGTCGAACTTCGCGCTCAACAAATTTGCGCACATCGTCGACAATCCATCTGATGTTATCGGGCACCTGTGGATTGAGCTTCAGTATTTGGCGTCCCCATTCAGTCATACCCGCTGCCGCGTCAAGGTGAGTGACTCGAGCCCCCGCCTCAGCCATTGCCAGAGAACCGACTCCGGAATAGCCAAAAAGATTGAGGATGGATACTTCATTCTGAAGCGTCGGAATTATTGCGCGCAACCAATTCCAGGTTTCATGCTGTTCTGCAAAAAAACCCAGATGTCCAAATCCGGTAGGCTTCACCAGCAATGTCATCGCGTCCAGGATTATGTTCCATGATTCCGGTGGCGATAAATGCCAGCGCCAACTACCACCGCCATCGGAGGAGCGTGTAAATACTCCATCGGCACGTTGCCATTCAGCGGGAGCAAGTGAGGGTAGCCAAAAGGCATTAAGAGCCGGTCGCACAAGACGGTATGGTCCTACCTGTTCGAGTTTTTGAAAATTTCCTGAATCGAGTAGCTGATATTCCATATTCTGCATTTATTCAACCCTTCAGCGCTTCGGCTGATGATCATTTGCGGTGTGTTTGTAATGCCTCACTCTTTCCTTTGGCCTCGACCCCACCCGAAGAGTGAGGGGTTACGTATGTTTTGCATCAAAAACAATTTTGCCGCGCCGCACTGTCAATAACGGGCGATTAGTTCCACGCTCAAAAATAGCAATATCTGCACGCATTAACGGCAAGAGAACACCACGATCTTCGAGTCCCATTGCGCTAGCTGGATTGCTGGTAACGCAGGATGCTGAGTTTGATTCCGACATATGACTATATGACATCAGACTGTGCCAGCCGGTATCCAGCAAGGTTGTTGTCCCGGCCAATGTTCCTTTTGAGGTCTGTGAAAAACCATTAGCTACTTTAATTTTGGTTGGCCCGATATGATAATTGCCATCCGGCATTCCCGCCGCCATGGTCGAATCACTAATGCCAATAACTTTGTCACGTTCTTTACAGCGACACGCCAGATCAACCATACGCGGATGCAGATGCCGACCATCAATAATCATTTCAACAATAACTCGGGGATCAGTCAACGCGAGTGAAGTGAGTGATATTTCTCGTTGATGCAACAACGGCATACCGTTAAACAGATGAGTGCAGTGTCTTGCCCCCGCATCAATAGCCCGCCGGGTATCTTCTTCGCCGGCAGCACTGTGTCCCATCGAAGCAATAATATTTTCTTCACACAGAATTTCCACCAACTTTACCGCATTATCCAACTCCGGAGAAAATGTAATCTTCTTTATTTTGCCTGAGGCCGCGTCAATCATTTCTCGGGTGAATCCCAGATCAACGGGCATAATGCTTGCTTCAGACTGTGAACCGCTTTTTACCCGATTCAGGAAAGGCCCCTCAACATGAATACCGACAGCGTCGGAACCGGGCAACTCGCGTTCCAACATGGCTGCAAGCGCTACCAGATTTTTCAGCATATTCTCTTTGGGCGCCGCCACCACCGTTGGCATAAACGTAGTAACTCCACGTTCTGCCAGAATGGCGCTCATATCCTCTATTTTTTCCTCTCCACTCCAAGCCGAAGAAGCATCAAATCCTCCCGCGCCGTGAATATGTGTATCAATGAATCCGGGAGCCGCGTAAGCATTAGCGAATTCGTAGATTTCAACTCCCTCATCACGAGTAAACGCGGAAGCGCCACCGACCGCTAAAATTTTATGGTCTTCGCATAAAATAGCACTTTTTTCAATGCGTTTATGTGGAGTCAAGCAGTAATCGGTCAGGTATAGTTTGCGTTGTTTGTTCATGATTACACCTATTTTTGCCGGACAGTGTCATTTTCCGGTTCTTTGCCATCCCAGCAGAAAGTACAAATTTTTTCTTTTGGCAACCCGATTGCCTGAATCAGTTTTTCCAGTGATTGATATTTCAGGGTAGTCAAATTAAGTTCCTGCCGAATAATTGTCACCATTTTTTCGTATTTTTCCGAGCCGGGCTGAGTATACTCCAGTGGAATATTAGCGTTTTCCAGTTCCCCCTCAAGTCGCTTAATGGCTCTTCGCGCGGCCAAATCAAGTTCGGAGCGGGAACGCGAGAAGTTGAGAAATTTGCAACCGAACACTAGTGGTGGACATGCCGAACGCATATGTACCTCCTTAGCGCCATACTCATAAAGCCGCTTAACCGTATCCTTCAATTGTGTTCCGCGGACAATTGAATCATCACAAAAAAGCAACCGCTTATCGACAATTTGTTCCCGGATGGGAATAAGTTTCATCCTTGCCACCAAATCACGCACTTTCTGATTTTGCGGCATAAAACTACGGGGCCAGGTAGGAGTATACTTCACAAAAGAGCGCTCATAAGGTTTTTTTGCGAAATTAGCGTAACCAATGGCATGAGCAACACCGGAATCCGGGATACCGCATACTGCGTCAATATCCGTGTCATCATCGCGAGCAATCGTCGCGCCGTTACGATAACGCACAGTTTCGGCATTTATCCCTTCGTAATAGGACGAAGGATAACCATAGTAAACCCAGAGAAAAGCACAAATCCGCATAGTTTCGTCAGGGGGACGTTTCTGTACCACCTTTTCAGGCGTAATCTCTACGATTTCTCCGGGGCCAAGATCACATTTGCAGGCATAGTCAAGGTTAGGAAATGCGGTAGTTTCCATAGTAACCGCATGTGCGCCATCTTTTCTGCCGATAATTACCGGAGTCCTCCCGTAGCGATCCCGAGCAGCATATAAGCTACCGTTAATCATAATAATAATTGAGCACGAACCATCAATTTGGGACTGAGCGTATTCAATACCGTCGATTATCGAACTTTTTTGGTTTATCAATGAAGCTACCAGTTCCGTCTGGTTGGTTTCTCCGTCACTCATCTCCGAGAGATGGGAACAGCCGTTTTGAAATGATTTTTGTACCAGCTCATTGAGATTATTGACCTTACCGACGGTAACAATGGCATAAACTCCCAGTCGAGACGCAATAATCAACGGCTGATCTTCGTAATCGCTGATAACGCCGATACCGGTGCAACCGTCAAAAACGTCAATATCGTCATCAAATTTGGAACGAAATTGGGCATTTGAGATATCGTGAATTCGACGCACAATTCTGCCATCGGAATTAGTTATTGCCATACCGCCGCGCCGTGTTCCGAGATGAGAATGATAATCCGTACCATAAAAAAGATCAGCGCTACAATCCGACGTTGATGACACTCCAAAAAAACCGCCCATAATAACTACCTTAATTCTGTCCTGCTGGCAACACATTCCTAACCAATACAGGATAATTAGTGCCTGAACGAAAAAGGACTTT
>JAGYNC010000076.1 GCA_018400135.1 Victivallaceae bacterium | reverse complement strand
ACAATCTCTACAGAAAATCCGCTGCGCAGCGGTCTGGATATACTTGACTCCTTCGACCTTTTCCTGCCCGTATTCGTAATTGCATTCCAGATAATTGCCAACTCCGAGAAATGAAAAAAATACCTTGCACATGAATTCACCTCCAGGTTATTTTCAGTATCTGCCAGCCAGCGATTTTAGACTCATCAACCTCCTCGCCGACAGCAGGACGAAAGTTGCCGCGATAGTCCGGGGAAACGATCCAGCACCCGGTAAAGAGCTGTCCGTTGAACAACGGCAGATTGTCCGGCGAAAGTTCCAACACCGGTCGCGCCGTCACCGGCGTCAGATCGAGACCGGTGGCGGCGGATGCCGCCCGCAGGGTGTTGGCATGTCCCCAGAAAGAACAAATCCGGCGCGTTGCCGTTTCCTCCAGCAAGTCCGCCAGCGATACCGGCGCGATAACAACCTCGCGCCGCATCAGCGACAACGGAAAACTATTCCCGATCAGAATAGAAGAATTATTCAAAGCTCACCTTGCTCCAGTTTTTATTGTCAGGACGATCATACTTGACCAATTTGACAGCCTTTACGAGAATGATCGGTTGTTTCGCGAACAACAATAGATGAAATTTCCCGGCAATTTTGACGACTTTCATTTTTATTGGGGACGATACTCTTTCTGATCTGTAATCATCCTTTCTTTTTATGTCGCCAAAAATATCCGGATGTCCGGCGACGGTATCGGAGGCAATAATTCGTACTTCTTCCGGGTTATTGAATCCTTCATTAGACAAAAGAATATTTTTAGTTGGAGATTTCTCTAAAAATTCCTTTTGGGATTTAAAGTTCCAATCAGAATTCCAAACCGAACCGGCAGCACGATTAGCGCGTTGTCCAAGACATCCAAGCAAAAGCCAATTTTCAACATTTTTTTGAGCTTCTATCCACATCTGATCAGTGCATCCGACTAAACGGGACAAAACTAGTTCAAATGTTGCCCCTGCCTCAATAGCCGAAGGCTTGATTCCACCTTTGTGTGGCAATAGAAATGAGTCGGTTTTTCTACTGCTAATACTTGATATAGCAATTCCAGCCTTACCGGCATTGCCGCCTTTCCCGCCCCAGACGTCGTCCGGGTTTCCGCCAAGTAACCTTGTCCATTCGCGAATCATTCCGCGGATGGACATCCCTCTGATTTCCGGCTTACCCTCGCCAATTTTACAAAAACAATCGGTCAAAATTTCGATATTGTAAATCATCTTTTTTTCTTTCATGAAAGAACCCTCCTCAAATCTGCAGCGGACTCAGGGTCAATCAGATTATTAATTTTTCGCCAGGTGTCCTTTGCCTTACTTGGTTTTGCCCACTTCTTGTCCTTTTTGCCGGTAACTTCAAATGATTGTTTTAGCAATTCAATCAAGTGTTGTTTTTCGGCATCGCTCAATCCCGAATCTTTGGCTTTAACATAGTTTGCCGCATCCGCGAGTATCTTTCCGATATCCGTGATTCCGTCGAGCGCCGACAACCCGGACTGAATTTTCGACAGCCTTTGTGCTTCCGCTTCTTCAAACTGTCGTTTTCTTTCCGCCTCATCCTGTTTTCTCAATTGTTCAAGTCGGGCAATCTTTTCCTCTTCCAGGCGGCGCTCCACTTCAATTCTGGCTTGTTCGGCAGCTTTAATTCTGGCTATTTCCCGTTCTGCTTCTAAACGTTGTTCCTCAACTTCGGCTTGTTTTCGTTCTTCTGCATCAATAACATACCGAACTCCCTTCAACGCATCCTCAATTTGAATAGAATCAAGCATGTCAAACTTACCGTAGCCACTGGCCGTCTTAGCTCCGACGCCATAATTCTTAAGACATTTTTCTACCAACAATTCCGTTGATGCCAGCAAAGCAGCATCATTTTCACTGCGATTGTATGCAACAGGAACATACCAGAAGCTTCCGGCAGCCACGGTTAGGAAACGAACAGGATTAATAAATTTCATATCATGTGGTGTGATAATGTCAATCTCCAGTTGCGGCAGACTTATCGGAAAAATGCCGTAAAAATTAATTTTTCCTTGTTCGGCATCACTTTCGTTCGCTCCAAAAATATCGACCAACTGATTTTTTAATTCTGCTCTGTTTGTCGAAAATCCCTGTAAATTTTCAGCAAACACTGTGTCGCCGTTGGCATCCCATAACGTCCAGTTGGCGACAACACCTTTAAGAGCCGAACCCGGCACACATGGCAAACCACTGATACGCTCGAAAGAAAATCCGACATTTTCAAGCACCTGCGAATGTCCCATATTCACCAGCAGTCGGCTGGTGTTTTCAAAGAACAGCAACTTCATTTTGCCGTTCTGCGCCAGACTATCGAAAAAACGATATTTTTGGACAAGCATCTTATTCAGATAATCCCGGGAAGTATCGCGGTTATAATATTTAATGACGTTTTTCAGAATCGACTCTACTGTATTGTTTCTGGAATACCCCGAAAATTTGTCGAAAAACAAACTCCACGAGTCAATGGAATGTGAATTGTCTCGAAATGCTGATTCTACACGACTGTGCATAGCAGACAAAATTTTATCTCCGCCACCACGATCTTTGTGACCGCGGTAACTGCTCTTGTGAAATTTACTCACGATGCAAACCTCCGAAAATAATTTAGAAATGCTAACACTTCCGCATTAATCCGACGAAATTGTTCGGGCTGACATTCGGTTAAAAACTTAATCAAGGCTTCGGGATTCTCGATATCATGCTCGCCGGTTACACTGTATGAATTGAGTTTCAATTTATTCAAATATTCGACGGCAAATTTTGACATATTATATTCTGCGTTGTTTTTGTATTTGTTTTTTTTATGATCATACTCAACAGAATATGCCAACGCCCCCAGCAACCCGTTGTTCTGTATCATAGTCGGAAAGCCTTTGATTTTATCGCCACCATCAGCGCCGCCCCCGATTTTTCCCTTTGCGTCCAATGCCACCGCGACTCGAATCTGATCTAAAGTTTTCTTGTTTTCCATGATTATTCTCCTCCGTTTAAGAGCGTCAGTTTGACTTCGCAAAGCCCCTGTCCGATGGTTTCGTTACCGCCAAGCTGGATACATGCTTTGTTATTTGGAAAAAGCGCTCCAAACGTTTCGCATGCGTTTGTCATTCCCGGCTTGCGCTCACCAAGATACTGGCACACAGAATAATAAACACTTTCCGACGGAGCGTTCTCCTGATTAAAGAGATTCTTGTTGGTTCGTTTCTTCGGGTCTATTTCAATTCTGGCGACAATTTCGGTTGTCGTTGTAACGAAGTGCTGGAAATTCTCATCATTAGTTATAACAAGACGATCCGCGAGCTCACCTTTCCAAACTGGATCATCGCTGATGTCCGCAATCGCGTCAACAATTTTTTTAATATCTGCTTCCACCGCTTGATATTCAGCCGCAGAATATACCGTCAATGGATATTCTTCCAACACAACTGTTCCCTTTGAAGCCACCTTGTCAGGTGCAAAGCATCTGTCGCAATCAACTTTTGGCACGTTCAAATTTTTCCCGGTATCGCGGACAAAGCGTTGCAACACCAACGGACAAGTAATCCAAGCAAAGCATTCTTTCAAAGATCGAACCGGGAAAGCCAGTAGCTTTGCCTCGCCGAAAAACATGGCACCGGCATAAGCTGTTTTGTTCTTTTTACCATCTGCAAACTCGTCATCGTCTCGATTGCCGAAGAGAATATTGACATCAGAGCTCCTCTCTCCAATCAAATCTACCGCCCTCTGTCTTAAAACTCCCTTCAGCGCTGATGCCGGGATAACAGGATAGTTGGTGATACGTTCGCGGATAATCGGCAAATCGACAATATCGACCGAAGTACCGGAACCGATGTGAAGCGGACTGCGAGTGTAAATTCCCAGTAGATAATTCTTGTTTTGTTGCATTTTGTGTTGCTCCTATATTTTAATTTGGTTGATGAATTTGGTTACTTCCTCGAATTCACTTTTGGAAAGATATTTCTGGACGATACCGAGTTTTCTGACATTGTGGTTCTGCACTAGGAACTTGAGGTCGTACTCGTAGTCGGTGACCTTTTTCCAGTTGCCATTGAGTGAATGCTGAACCCAGCCGTACGCCTTCAGTTCCAGCAATGACTGTGGCGAGGCGATCTGGCGGTCTTTTTCGATTTCATAGATTTCCTTGAAGAATTTGCTGCCGTTTGCGTTACAGTAGTCTTCGCCATCCCGGCAGATGAACATCTCGCTGGTGGACTTGTCATCCACCAGATAGTCGATGTCCAACGTGTTCCTGGCCGAACCCAGCGCGACCAGCGCCCTGCCTCCAATCAAGATTTTATTCATAGCTTTGCTCCATGATAGTGGTAATTCCAAAGCCAAATCCTTGTTCGGATAACATATCCGAACGATTTTTGGCCAGTAGTGCTGCTGAAAGGTTTTTTGCATCGCTTTCAGTTGTGCATTCAAAATAATAAACCGCTCCGGGACGCACCGCCCAAAGTGAAGGTTTGGCATTGCCGTCAAGCAAATCCCAGCCGGAAATTGCCAGCGGGTTGCCGACTGAACAGCAGAGCAGTTTCGCGTTGATTATCGTTTTTCTGCCGTCAATTTTGGGCTGAAGCAAGACCTCACCATTTTTTATCCACCCCGGCAGTGCGCCGTGGGCAAATATAGCAGGAGTCAACAGAATCCATTTTACTATTTTCCCCTTGTTTGCCGCCATTGTCTCCCATTCAGGAAAAATATTCTGTGTGACATCGACTGTGGCCACTTTCTTTTCGCCACCAAAGAGAAGGTGTTTCAACATTGTCAAATTGCCTTCATCATCTTTAATAGATACATCCGCGACAAATCCGGCGCGGTCGTTGAGCCGCATATACCCGCCTGCGTATAACTGTCCTTCCTTGGTTGAATTACGCTCGGGATCAATTTCAATACCTACCCGCCACTCTTCTTCCCAAATTTCTGATTGTTTAATTGGGGTGAAGTCATTCTTTTGCTGATCATTTTCTCGTTTACCTTTCATATAATCCCAAAGTTGAGCGCCGGTCCAAAAACCGGAAACACGTTCCTTGCACGGAGGAATTGTGGAAAAAGGACAAATAAGATCATCGGAGATTAGCCTCAATTGAGTTATCGACAAAGTGTCCTTGTCTGCTTTTAACACGTCGTTCGGAATTGGAAAGAGCAGCCCGTGTTTTTCATGGTATGGAAACAGGTTTTTTACCTGTAAAGAACCAAACTTATCCGCGCCAATCCTCCGATTACTTCCCCGATCGCGGGTATGTGTCGAAACTGTTTTTTCGTCCGGCAACGCTCCACTCTGCTTGAGCAGCGCGGTTCTGATTGCGGAATGGAGAATGTTTGGCGTGGGCATGTTGCAGCCGTTGCCGTAACCTTCTCCGGCAGCCATAGGTTTGGCATCCCGAAAAAACAGCAGATCGCGGGGAGTTATTTTAAGCGTCACATTCATTATTCGTTACCTCCTGTGCGATTCATAAATGCCAGACACATCCAGAAATTAATATAGTTTTCCGGAGTTGTGTCATTGAGATTTAAGTTCCGCATTAAATTATCAGTCATTGCCTCCGCTTTTTGTTTTCCCAGCTGGGTTTGTCGCTCAAGAACAATACGCAAGAACTCGCGACAAGCAGCTTTTGTGTCATCATCAAAACGTTCAATGTATCGTCCGTTCATTTCTTTCATTATTCCTGAAATATATTGGGTGTACAAATAAGGGAGTCGGCTACTCGAATCCTGAAGCAGCGGATCACTGTTGAACCGATTCCACAACGAAAAAAGTTGCGAATAATCTTCTGTTTCCATCGTTTGCCACCGCTTATTTTCGCTTTTTCGATTCCAGTGGGCGAAGAAGGAATTTTCCTCGCCGGAACGTTTTTTTATGGTAAGACAAAATCCGTCTTTTCCTGAATCCTTTGCTTTCTTTTCCGCGTCACGGGCAGCCTGAATGATATCCTGCATCGGAGATTTCACGTGTCCGACCGCAATACCAGCGGAGACGGTGGTCTTAGGACCAGGCAACAGCATCGGATAATGTGGTCTGGCAGAGCCGGGGTTTCTTAGTTTTAGAAACCCGTCTGAATGTTCCTTTTTCTCTATTTCACACCATTCGTAATCAAACACCTTGTCGAGAACCTCGAATGCTTTTGTTTTTTGATCGGACGGCTTCAATCCTCTGAACGCGTACTGAAGAGCTTCAGCGCAATCGAGTGCAGAATCAACCGGAACCATGGCCAGCACATCATCACCGCCGGCGTAAATCAGTTGTCCGTTAAATTCCGAAACGATCGGATCAACGCAGTAGTTCGAGAAATTCGCCAATGCCTCAGAAAACATCAGGTGATATGACGGCGTTACCGTCCGCATTAATTCTCCATCTTTTTCTCGCTTCCAGTTTTGCTTGAAGTAGTTGATAATGTTTTGCCCCGACAATTGTTGTTCTAGCGGCATGGCATTTTCACCCGATAGCCATTTTCCCATATTATCTCCGTCGAGGCAGATAACCGCGTAATATTTTTTGTCGCTTTCACAGAGTGATGTATCATCGTCAATTTTTCTTCCGGTGGCGATCTCATAAGTGGACTTTATTCTATAGTCCGAATTGAGGTCGTATATGTCCGGTTGTTGCAAATAAACTTTAGAAAACAGCCGTTTGATAACCGAGATGGCACCATAGCGTTGCTTGCCTCGAAAGTATTTGTTCAATTCCTCGTTTTCGGAAACAGCTTGCCAAAACTCCTTGTTCCTTTTGCCGCCAAGAACCTCATTGACACCGTCCAGCGGATCCTTCTCAACCCAGCGTTTGGATTCGGAATATTCGTGGTCTTTGAAATCAAAACGCTGATCAAAAGTTCGCGCGCTACGAAGAGCAGCGAATTTCCACTCCGCCTTCAAATATTGCAATGCCCACATGAATCCCGGGTTGTCAATCGTTGGCTTTTCTCCGTCGCGCAATTTTTCTCCGGCGGCATTGAGCATGATCGAACAGCGATTAATTCTGTCATAGCGGTGTTTATAGTTTCGCGGATCGAGATAATCACAACAAATGCAATCCACTGCCCAATGCAGATTTTGAATCACCGGATGTTGTTCCGGCTCCACATAGGGCGGCGAATTATTTTCCCGGAATTTCCGGATAATCTCATCATTATCTTCAAATGGATGAACCAGGCAATCAATTCGCGGAAAAGAGCTGACCTGTTCCTCCCACAATTCGTCCCAGCCGGAAAAATCATTATCCATCCTCTTTTTTAGAAATTCATGAATAACACCTTCAATCTTTCCCCAAACGCTAAAAACTTTACCTTTTATTTCATCCACAATCTCTTTGTCATTATAGTCAACGAGAGCCATAAACCGGTTTGGCAGGCTTGGAACAAGACGCTGTTTGCGTTCCCAAAAATTCAGGGCTTTATCGCTGAACTTAAGATCATCACCATAGACATCCCAAAAAAGATCATCAATTATCGGATTATTTTTGATTTGCGGGAAGATTATGTGGTCTGGCCCGTATCTCTCACTATTAGCCACCACGTACATAGCTTGCGCATTCAGGTAGCTCAAGATGTAACTGCCGGCCCATAAATCTCTGGTTGTTTTGGCTTGAGCAATAAATGACTGTACCGGACCTAGCTGGAGCAACAAAAATCCGGGATTGCCGTTACATCCGGCGATAGCCGATGTCAACGCATTATGTTGCCATATTGTATGATCTGGAATACGGGTATCGGCCACAAGATAGGGAAGATAATGAGTAGCTTTCCGATCTGGTTTGACCAGATTTCTTTCCCACAATCGCCAGGCTTTGATAAAGTTTTTTTTAGTCGGCTGCTGTTCAGTTATAGTTTGCGACAAAGCGCAAGACATCCAGTCTTCCGCAACATCTCGCGTTACCGGACGTTCATGAGGAACAAGCTTTTCGTCGCAAAACGGATGTATGAACGGCAAGTCCTCCGCGTACCAGTTGGTTTTGAGGTCGTCTTTTCGCGGATTGGGAAAAATAAAACGGTCCGCTGCCGCTGCAAATGAGTCAGAACTAAATTTATCTTTAAAAGCAGCGGCATCATGTTCTGTCAAACCGAATAGATTGAGGTTGCTCTTTATGGTTCCCGCGTGATTGGCTATCCCGTAGGGCTTGTGCGGTGGGTCGTGAAGGAAAGCTAAAAGTTTGCGTTTCCAGAATTCATCGTTGTTATTGGGCATAATTGTCCTCCCGGTTGATTAAAAATTGAAGTTTTGGGTATTTAATAACATCATATAATTCAACGACTTGCGGCCAGGTTTCTTCCAGCGTCAGGTTAAAGAGACGCAACAACGCCTGAACATCATTGATATCAATAAATCTGGTGCCGTGTCCGTATCTGGTGTTGTTGCGTTCCATTAATACCGGCCAATATATTTTGTTGTTCAGGAAGTTTTTGGTAAAAGGAAAACCGGTGGAAGAGAGAATTTCGAGTGACAGTTTTAGTCCAAGCTGGATTTTGCCGTCTTGTTGCTGCATTGACTGCAATTTATTTCTCAGCGGGGTGGCAAGCTTCAACTCCGGATTACCGGTTATGGACTCGATTTGCAGGTTGTCGCAATCAACATGCATTTCTTTCAGGCGCAGTTTGGCGCAGGCCTCGACAGCGCGATAAATTATCGCCAACGCCTCTTCTGACTCACCTTGTTCAATACAATAATAAAAAGCGTAATTTCTCATATCAACAATACGTTCAAGTGAAATATTGTGGGCCTTACGCAAACGAGATAGGGTCAACCGGGCATCTTTCCACGCTTCATCATCGCTGCATTTAGCGCAACTCAGGGCAGTGTTGTAGTCAAATCTGCGCCAGTGGTGATGCATCATGGCGGCAGCATGAGTCAGGGGATAGATATCCTTGTACGGATCAAGTAATTTGGCCGCTGCATGCGGTGCCCCGCTTTTGAGTAGCTCAACGGCACGTCCATGGTATTTGGCAGCGATAAAGCGGCGTGCCGACAACCGGGATATTTTCTCCTGTCCAGTGACAATTACACCATCCCGGCGCGGGCCGGTGATGTACTCGATGTTCTCAAGATTTTTGTCGATTGCCGCCAACACTGCCGCAGTAGTCATTTGTTTGGTGCCGCTGGTGGGATTTAAAACAACTTTTGCCGCCAAATCGACGGTGTTGATAATGCGGTTGATTTCCCGTCGACACAACAGTAAATTATCATGGTTGGTGAGCGGTTCGATTTTAACCCCGGCGCAACTGTCTGCTATACCCTCGGCTACTATTTGCGCCACCGCCATGGAATCCTCGGATTTGCTTGGTATCAGCACCACCATATCCGGCGCGGCGTAACGGATTGCTGCCATAATGCCTTCTGCCACATTGCTGCTGGCTCCGGCAGTGCCGGTCCCAACAGTGCAAAGATAAATATAGTTGTGCATGGTTGTCAAATCTCCGTGGTTTTATTATTATTCATAGGAAAATAACTTCGATTCGCGCCGAAGTCCATGAATCAGATGTCTACTGACGTCTCCAGCTCAAATTTCCGGTAATGCCTCGCTCTTTCCTTTGGTTCGGGGTCAATACTACACAGCCTCGTCGTTCCTCCTCTGGTGTCGTAGCCTCGACCCCGCCCGCTGACGTCTCAAGCTCAAACTTCCGGACATTTTATCATTTCCGGTTCAAGTTGTAACCCGTATCGACTGCGTCTCTGAGACAAGAGATATTGTTTGGCATTATCCGTCCCAAGAACACGCTTCAGCTTGCTGCCGATGGAAGATACTGGTTTGCGCAGATCATCCTCCCGTTTATTCAGCAGTGCTTGCCTGTAAGCCAAAAGTGATGGCATCATTTTGTTCGGGATACTTTTTACGAATGTGTGATATTGCACAATCATCTCTTCGGGACAAATAAATGGTGCCTCGCCAGCTACGCGCCGCCGCGCCAACAGCCAGAAAATAGTAAACTCAAAGGCACTTAGCATAATTTCATGCTCCCCGATCCGACACAGACACGATTGCGGCAAAAGATCAAGCGGCATTTTTTTGCTTCCGGATTCAATAACACTGTTGGCCAACTGTACCATATCGAAATAATCTCCCGGCAAGCGATTCAAACGATCGGCAAAGAGATAGCGTTGACGTACGTATGGAATGCGACAAAGCACGATACGAGCAGATGTGGATTTATGACGGGAACCATCGGAAAAGGTGTGTGTCACGCCGGGTTCCGGAAAATAAAAACGCGGTGAAAGTTGCGGGGAATCAAAGGGAGGATTTACCAGCACGTGACATAGTTCATCCTGTTTGCGTCCGAGCAGACTCATCGCCAGTGCGCCGATGGCGCTCATGGTTTTGCGTCCGCCAGCAATAGAAAAGGTAATTTTTACATCCGGATTCTCGGTGAATTGTCGTAGCGTTCCTAAAATATAATCGGCAATCAGCAGGCTGGTTGATTCGTCGGCCACGTCCGTGGCATCACCCTGCTCCGCTGGCAATAGACGAATATGATAAGGGTTGTCGCGGAACGCGATTGACGGTATTTCCGGCGATATAGTCGAAAGGAACCGGTTCCACACCCCGGAACTGAAAAGTTCTTCGGTAAGATGTCGATGGCCGATGGCCGTAGTTATGACAACAACTTCATCTGGGAGAGAGTGAAACATTTGACAGATGGTTTCGGTAATAACTGCCGGACTGGTACCACACAACGTCAAAAGAACATGTTTCACTGTCAAAAACCTCCATGATAATGCTTTGAAAGTAACACTAAAATTCGGCTTGTCAACCGCAACGCGCACTTCGTGCGCAGGAACATGCACTACGTGGTAATTGCTCACTTTTTGGCGGGGTCAATACTACACAGCCTTGTAGCACTAATCGTTCCTCCTCGGGTGTCGTAGCCTCGACCCCCACCCAAAGAGTGAGGCCTTGCACCAGGCGGGAAGATGACTCGCGCGGAGGCGCAGAGAACAACGGAATACGAAATCGGCACG